>JAEWLI010000195.1 GCA_023393375.1 Bacteroidota bacterium | reverse complement strand
ATCACTACCATTGAAGACACACTTTGTCCGGTTATCAATATAAGTGACACCATAAATTATTCCTTCTTTATTCTCACGGATTTCCACATGAATCCCTCTTTTATCCAGCATCTTAACCAGAATTTTTAGGTCTTTTGGTTTTGAATAAAGCACTTCGTCTATAGCGTTTTTAATTTGTTCTTTGTGAGGCTTTCGTAAGGCTTCATTTAATCGAAACTGCTTTTCCAGAAATGACAGGGTTGGTTTGCCGTAGATAGAACTAGCTTTAATGGGAATGCCAACTTTATTTCCTTTTTCATCAATCAAACTGTAAACCAGACCCTTTTTCTCATACATTAAGGACCCTTTTGTTCCGCGATCTGCCAATACATTGTACTGCTTCAAGACAGTATTCAGTTCAGGCAATGAAGTGTATTTATAAGTTTTGGAAACCATTCGGACAATATTTGAAATACTTCTTTTGGTTTCCAACTGGCCATAGATGGCTTTTTGTACATCAATAGGATGGATAAATTGCTGTTGATTATTATTCTTACTTTCAGCTTCGATCAGTTTAAACTCTTTTTCAATATCCCTTCTGGCTTTTTCTGATTGATTCCTACCGATGTTGTGAATGTCAATCCGTTTACCGTCATCTTTGATGTTAGTTGTAATGATATGAATATGCGGATGGGCGGCGTCTTTATGTTCATAGACTATATATGGTTGATCTCCAAAACCGATTTTTTCCATATAAGAAGATGCGATAGAATTAAGCTTTTCTTTCGGAATCTTTTCGCCAAGATCGAAGTTCAGCGAAATGTGCAGGGTGTTGGTCTTGACCCTTTTGTTCTTATCTGTGAAATAAAGCAGGCGGTTTAGTTTATCGTAGAAGTTCATATCCTCGGGATTTCCTGGAAACCTGTTAGCCATAATGCATTTGGCAACCCCTGTTTTTACTTTCTGTTCATTGTAATTCAGAGCACCTTGAATATCTTTACCGCTGATCACCTTTGCAACCATTTTTTACTCAATTCATAGATCATGATTAACAGCCGGTCCACTCTTTCGCCCACTTTTTTATATTCCTCAGCGACTTTCAATGATTGAAAAACCTGTTTGCCTGGCGTATCGCTGGTGTGGAATGCATGCGTGATCTGGTTGATGTTCACGCCAATGGCATTCAATTCCTGCCTGATCCTGATCAGTTCTTCTATAGGAGCGTCAAATGAATTGTCTTTATGATATACCGTTATCTTTTCCCGTGAAAGGATACGCCTAACAAGTTCGCCCATATAATGACAGTCGCTGTTTTGCAATGTCTGGTTCAAGCGGTTATAAACCTTCTCCGAAACTTTTGCCTGGATATGATGCGTAAATAATTCTTCCCTAAGTTTGGCCTTTTTGCGTCCCATCGTTTACAAGATCTTCAGTTGAAAAGTGGAGCAAGTTCCGCAGCGAAACTTACCTCGGCACGACCAACCGGAGTGGAGGGCAAGAAATTTTTGTATACAAAAATACATCTTGCTTCCCGACTGATCGTCGGGATTCCTACCTGAAGGCTGATATCAAAAACTTTAAAAAAGACGGATTCCATGTTTTTAAAATCTGATGGTTTAAATAATCGGGGAATGATTAAAATTTAAAATGAGGTTGTCCTTCGGGTTCCCGGATTAATCATCTCAAGTACATCCTTTGGCGACTGTTTCATGCAAGTTCGGGTGGCCATGATCACGCCAGGATAATCAAGAGATTTATCAATACCGGGAATCCCTTGGACAATATCTTAAGCGTCGTTTTTCTGATCTATTTCATTATCCTTCTTTGCCTTTTGCGATTTTGATTTTGATCTGGCTGAAATATAATCAGCAATTAACTTATAAAGTAGCCAGATAAACCCGCCGATCAATGCTTTAAGCGAATAATCCAGCAGGTTTGAAAAGTCGGTATTAGCAAGGATATTGAAAACTGCACCGAGAAGGAAGACGATTCCGTTACTGGGGCTATGGTCTTGTTCGTGAGTATTAATTGTAAATCCCATTGTTTGTATTATTTTGGGATAAAACTATGGGAATGGAACTACTAAGGTTCTGATGTTTACGGATCATAGAGTAGTTTATCTGAGTATTCCGTTAATTTTCTTGAAAGGGAATGTCAACGTCCGGATCGATTACCTGTCATTTTTAGTTTGGGTAACAGCTCTATTTGAGGATAAAGGGCGATACTTTAGAATGGATAATGTTTAAAGCTACATCTTGCTACGAAGCGTGTTAATTGCAATCCCTAAAGCCTTTGCTGTTTGTCGTTGATTTCCATTGAACATTTTAAGCACCCTTTGAATATGAGCCATTTCCACATCAGCCAATTTAATCGAATTGTTATCCTTATTTTTTATAAGACGTAAAGGGAGATCGGAAACTGAAACATTTTCTTTTTCCAACACATAAAGGTTTTCAATCAAATTTTCTAATTCCCTCACATTACCTGGCCAAGAATAGCTGTAAAGGTAATCAAGGGTCTGTTTGTCTATTTTAAGAAAAAAACTCTTGGCCAATAGCCTCTTTTTCAACTTTATAAAATATTTTATCAATTCCAATATTTCATCATTACCCCTATCGCATAGTGAAGGCAACTGAAGTTCCACCACAGCTAAGCGATAATATAAATCCCAACGAAATTTGCATTCTGAACATAAACTTGCCAGGTCTCTGTTTGTGGCAGCAACAACCCTTACATTGATTTTTTTTGCAGTACCACCAATCGCCATGACCTCTTTCTCCTGAAGAACTCGCAACAAAGATTGCTGCATGTAATTAGAAATATCGCCAATCTCATCAAGAAAAATTGTCCCTCCATCTGCTTGTTCGAAAAGTCCTTTTGTGTCAGCAGCTGCTCCGGTAAATGCACCTTTTTTATAACCGAAAAGTCTAGATTCCAAAAGTTGATCAGAGAATGAAGAGCAATTAATTGCTATAAATGGTTTGTTCTTCCTGATAGACTGCTGGTGTATATATCTCGCCAAATGTTCTTTACCAGTTCCTGTAGCTCCATAAATTAGAGTAGTAACATTGTCAGTCTGGGCAGTTAAAGAAGCCAATTTATAAATATTCTCTATTGATTCGGTAATCTTGTAATCTTCAATGGATTCATAATTTACTCCTTTAGTTGAATTAAATTCCTTTATAATAGCTCCTTGTGGCAAAGAGGATGCATCTATATCTACATGTATAAGCTCTGGTTGCTTTGATTTAGTGAACTTGCCAGCCCTTGTTTGAATAAGTTTCGTTTGTAAACCCAATGATGTATGACAAATAAACCATGCCAGTTGCATAATTGAGGTTCCCGGCGAAAAGAAGATCTCCATTTCATTTTCTGAATTTTCAACAAGGATTCTTTCCACTTTGGTTTTTATCTCCTTTAAATCTATCACATCATCAATTTTAAGTACTTGAGGTTCAATATCTCGTTTAGGATACTTTCTCTTTAAAGCAGTATGAAGCAATCCTAATCTTGGGTCATCTTGGGGTGATAGCAGCAAATGTTTATCATGATTGTAAAAATGTTGATGAAATTGCATTGTAGGGCCCTCTTCCGTAGGTTGTCCTTCTTTATAATCGTTGTTATGAGCAATCCAAGAAATGAGAAGTTTCATGTGTATCTGTTTTTGATATGCGATAATCATTTATTGATACAAACATAGACAATAAATGCGTAGAATAGCAATATTTTCATCTGGCACAGCAATTGGCTAATGAATAAAATATTAATCATCAAAATTTTATAACTTATGACAACTTCAATAACCATCACTTGTCCAAAATGCCAACACCAATTTAATGCAGAAGAAATGTTTAATCAGCATTTGGCTTCTCAATTGAGTCTTAAGAGCCAGACTTTAGAAAAGGATTATAAGGAAAAGGAGGAAAAACTCAGGAAGTACCAATCGGAATTAAAACAAAAGGCAGTAGAAATAGAAGCAACTCTCGAAAAAAAGATTCAAGAAAGGGAAAAAATCCTTAAACTTGAACTTAGTAAAACCATAGCCCAGGAGAAGGATTTCGAACTGCAATCACTCAAAAAGGAACTGGAAGAAAAACAAAAAATGGTATTGCAGGCGAAACAACTTGAAATTGAATTAGCAAGAGCTAAGAGGACAAATCAGGAACTGGGATATGAGCTTGAATTAAAATTTGAACATAAACTGACAGCTGAAAAAATCAAACTTGAAAAGGAACTTGGCGAACGGCTAAATGGACAATATGAGCTTAAAATAGCCGAAAGGGATAAAAAGATGCATGATCTGCAAAAACAACTTGCGGAGGCGCAAAGAAAAGCAGAACAGGGTTCGATGCAATTGCAAGGGGAAGTTCAAGAAATTGCTATTGAGGAATACCTTAAAGGATGTTTTTTAATGGACGAAATCGAGGATGTCAAGAAAGGGGCAAACGGTGCAGATTGTATTCATAAAATTAAAAACATAAGAAACCAGCAGGTAGGCAGTGTCTTGTATGAATCCAAGAGGACCAAAAACTTCCAAAATGGTTGGATTGAGAAGGTGAAACAAGACCAACTGGAAGCTTGTGCCGATATTGCTGTAATCGTAACGGAAACAATGCCTGGACAAGAGAAAAATTTATGCCTAATTGATGGTGTTTGGATTTGTGATTTTGCTACCTTTAAATGGTTGGCCAAGGTGCTTCGTGAGAAAGTGGTAGAGGTAAAAGCATCTCAAGTGGTACAACAGGATAAGGGAAATAAAATGACAGTTCTTTATGACTATTTTACCGGAACTGAATTCAAACTTCAGGTGGAAACGATTATTCGTTGCTTTTTGGATATGAAAGAGGGAATTGAGAAGCATAAACTCGTGTATTTGAAGCATGTGAAAACCCAGGAGAAGCTGATAGAGCAGGTTTTAGGCAATACTGTGGATATGTGTGGGACGATTAAGGCAATTGCTGGGGGTACGATTGCATTGGATGGAATTGAATATTTACAATCAGAAAATTTCTCAGAATAATTTATTTGTATGGTGTATTTATCTTTTATTGGATACAGAAATTTTAGGATTTTCAAAAAAGAAACGATTATTAATTTGGCTCCTATCAGCTTACTTACAGGGCCTAATAATTCAGGAAAAAGTAGTATATTAAAATCTCTTATACTATTAAATGAAAATCTTAAGAAAGGATTTTTCTTTGATAAATTGGAGTTTAATTCGCCCAACCACAATCTAGGTTCTTATAAACACATTTTGAATAATACTAATGCAGTTATAAATAATAATATTGAATTTACAATTCCAGTTGAACTTCTAATAGAGCTAAAAGGAAGAAACAAACAAATTTCAAGATATACAGATATTATAGAAAATCCATGGATTGCAAGATATGAATTTACTTCTTCAAAAAACAAAGAGGTTGGTGATCTAAAAAAATTATTAATATATAATGATGTTATAGATCCTTTACTATGCCTAAAACGAAAAAAATCACTTGATGATTTTAGATTTACTTTTGAATTAAGTATTAATATAAAATATATCTTAGAGCTTGTTGAAAAAATAATAGATCATGATAAACATTATTTAGAAGTTGGCAATTACAAATTTGATGAAAAGTATTTGTTGTTTGATTATTATGCTGATCCAGAAAAGAATAAAAGCTTTGTTGAAGAGAATTTTGAATATCTTTTACATATAGAAAGAGATATACTAGTTAAAAAATTTTATAAAGAGAAGGTCTATTTTTCAAGTATTGATGAACATCTAGAAATTTATGGATTAGAAGGAAGTGAATTACATGCAATATTGGCAGATGAAATTTGTAAAAGAACAGGAATCTGGAACATCAAACCTAATAAAAATTATGATTTTTTCTATTCATTTTTAGAGGATCTATTTATTGAATCTTTAAAAGCTAATTCCGTCCTTAATATTAATTATTTACCGTCGCAGAGAGGTAATATCGGCAGGTTGTTTACTAATTTGGATATTGATCAACCGTTCAATAAATTGGTTATGCAATTTTATTGCCTTGATTTAGAGCCTCTGGAAAAGGGAATTGTCTTTATCGAGAAATGGCTTCAGAGGTTTGGCATAGGCCAGAGATTTATTATTGAACAAAAAGAGGGAGCTGCTTCATTTATTTATATAATCAAAGATAAAGCAAAAATATTGCTTGCAGATCTAGGCTTTGGTACAACTCAATTTATTTCTTTATTGATGAAAATAGCTGTCACTGGCAATAAAGAACGAGGTCAAATTTTATTAATAGAGGAGCCCGAATCCAATCTTCACCCAAATTTTCAATCGTTGCTAGCTGATATGTTTTATGAAGCTTACTCTTTATTTCATATACAATTTATAATAGAGACACACAGTGAATATTTAATAAGGAAGTTTCAATATTTGGTGGCAAAAAAATATATTAAAGGAAAGGAATTAAATATTCACTATTTTGATCAGAATGGCTATTCTAAAGAAATTAATTTTCTAGAGGATGGAAGATTAGACAAGGAATTTGGCCCTGGATTTTTTGATGAAGCTGACAACTTATCTATAGAATTGTTTAACTTAAGGAAAACTCAATTGAACTGATGAAAAGGCTAAAAATATATGCTGAAATATCATTTCTTAATTTTTTGTTTGAAAAAAGCATTAAGAGGGTTGAAATTGAGCTAGAGGACAGAGAATATTCCGACCATATAGGAATGCTAGTAAAACTGTTGGAAAGTAGAGTTATCCTATTGGTAAATTGCACAGAAGAAGAATTTACAAGCCTAACCACAGAAAATCCTTATTATAAGCACTTATTAAAAAAAACAGGAGAATGTCAATTAGAAATACATTTTAGTGTTGATTGGAAGGAAGCTGCTTTTTCAGGTGATGAATTATTTTTATTGGAGACTGTAACTGAGGTGAACTATCAGCTGTACAATCCTATGATATGTACTAAAATTAATTTCAAGAGAAATTTACAGACTCTATTCATCGATCGCTCAAAATATATTTCAAAATATGAAGAAATGCTTAAGTTTTTTGATCAATTTATAGATGAGGTAGTACCTGAAACTAGAAACTTAGTGTTTGCAGATAACTATATACTTATCAATAATGAGGTAAGAGAAAATATTATTAAGTGGATTGAGAAATTAATTAAGTGTAGCGATAATAGTATAGCTGTTGTGGTTATTTCAAAAGAAGTAAAATCTGAAAAGCTAAAAGAGCATAAAAATAAAATTGATAAACAATTAATTAAACGGTTTTCGGCTGTTCAGATCCAATTGGTAAAGGGAGATATTCACAACAGACATATATTGACAGATCATTATTGGGTTACTTGCGGACAGGCTTTAGGATTATTTGTGAATGGCAAAGCTAAATATAATGATCAAGTTACACTTAAATCGAAGTTCTTACCTAAAAAGGATTATAAGAGTGATTCTGGATTTGAACTTTATTGTAAAATCCAAGAGGAAATAAGTACGGAATATAAGAAAATCATGCGTTTGAATACTTTAGAACCATATTTTTGTGGAGTTTGTGACAATACTCTATTAAAAGAAGAAATGTAATTGTAGTCCTATATATATATATTTATATAAGCTATCATATTAGTTACGTCATACCCTTATATAAGTCACCTCACAGGCCTTGCACAACCTTTTTTCCTGGATATATTCATTGATGTCGTACCATCCACCTGTTTTTTGCCAAATATCTAAACCTCGACCAAGAACTATCTTCCAGCCATTATCTAGTTGGATGGATCGATCATGAATAATTTCGCTTAATTCGTAGGTGAACATCACCCCGACAGATTCCAATGAGTATACCATCTGCTGAAAAGCTTCTTTAGCATTTTCGATATACTCTTCATTATTGGCAGTAATTAAATGAAGGTTAATTTCCGTATCGGGATCTTTTTTTTCAGATATAAGCTTTGCAAATTCCATAAAATTACGCAGCTGATAAGGAAGGCGAATGTAAGGATCAATTACTTGAATATTTTTAGCACTATGAAGGTAAGCTCCAAACAATAAATCATAGCTTATACCGGTCTGATTATCCCTTATGATTTTTTGTCCCTCGTTTAGCTTTATTGATGTTGGCTCACTTGTTTTGTAGTCTATGTTATTTTGAAAGTCCTGTTTATTTATATCTAATATATTTGTCTCTTGGAGTCCAAAATATTCAATAACTTCCAGCGTTTCGACAGTATTTTCTTTACCAGAACTTTTTATTTTATAGGTAAAATCAACCTCTTCAAATGTTTCATCCATTTTCTGAAGTTGCAGTTTAACCCGTTTTCTGTTTTCGATGGCAAAATCTAAAAGCTCTTTGGCATCTTCTTCATTCATTTCTCCATGCGGAAAAATCACTTTGGCAAGGCCAGAAAAAGTCTTTGTAATAGAGGTTTTATCACGTGTGGTGATGCTATCGGACAATTCAAAGAATTTGGAATATTCCTGCATTCTATCTTCTTTACGCAATACTCGCAGAACCTCGGCCAAATAATCCACAATAAAGCCGTAATTCTCCGAAAACATTTCATTCCGAAGCTTCTGTACTTCCCATCCAGGTAAATAAGCATGTAACCTATCCAAGAAAGCGGTATCGTAATAGTCTCTGGGCAATGCATCAAATAAATCGGAATGTTTCAGCATGTAGGAAACCGGATGATCTGTATTGCCAACAAACACCATGGAAGCAGAAGCTCCATATACTTCAGTGCCCCTGGAGAACGACTTGTTTGCCATGTAGTTCTTCATGATATCAACAAGGCCTCTGTCAACCCTTTTGGTTTTACCAGCAAATTCATCATAAGCAACAATGTCCCAATAACCTACCAACCCGATTTCTCCATTGCTGTTATTCACAAATAATTTGGCCTTAGAAACCTCACCCCCGGAAATCAAAATGGCATGGGGTGACATTTCGCTATAAATATGAGATTTTCCCGTGCCCTTTGGGCCTAGCTCGATTAAATTGTAATTGTTTTCAACAAACGGAACCAACCTTGCCAACTGCAATAGCTTGGATCTTTGGGTGAATTCCTCAGGATTTAATCCTATAGATTGCATTAATACATCAATCCATGCATCTTTGGTAAAAGCTTTTCTGGCACTTTTATATTCTTCTATATCCACATTGGAAATTTGGATTGGTTTGATGTTTTCAATTATCCATGGAGAAGCATCTTTCTCATCGGTGGTGAGATAACCTAAAGTAAGAATACACCAAACCCCTCCCGATAAAAGTTTCTGGTGCTCTTTTATAACCGCATCGGAAATCGGTATCTGCTTCAATCCTAGATTGGCAAAAAAAGCCTCGTCTTGATCTCTTTTATCGTTTAGTTTTACCGAAACTTTATCAATGATGCGATGAGAACCTTTTTCCCGAACTGTTGATTTTATGATTTGCGCCTCATCGCGGTGAACAAAGTGTTTTGCTAGGATATTCTTTACTGTTTCCACTCCCTGACTGATCGTCTCTTCATCATCAGTAGCACAATACTGTCCCAACAGATATTCAAGCACATATGTGGGAACAATGGCATTGCCTTTTACAAGTTTAGTAAGGTCTTTTCTCACGACCTTTCCAGCAAAAAACTGATTTAATTGAATATCGAGCTGTTTCATATTGATCTAAATATCGTCAAAATCGTTTGTAAATGAAATATTAAGGGTGTATAGGTATCGCTTATATTCCTTCCATTTGGTGGTTCCTTCCACAGGCTCTTCCAGGAGTAATTTTACACGCTGGTTTTTGTACTTGCCGCTTGCTTTGCTCAACAATTGAAAGCGATGCTTTACTTCCCTGTGCCGCTCACTGCCGTCCTCGATGTCAAAGTTATATTTAAACTGATCGCTTAATATATCTCCATCTTCGGAATAAATAGCGGCTCTAATACTTCTTGGTAATACCTGTTCCGAAACCAACTCTTGCTGAATAAATGAAACAGCCAGAATATTCGTCGTTATTTTATCTGTAGATTTAATTATATCGATATCCACTTGTGAAGTGGTGTCTTGGCGAGTCTTTACTACTTTAATTAAAGGAATGACTATTTCTTGCATGGAAGCACCACCATGAATAAATCTGGAACCTGCTCCTTTTACTCGTAGGCGATTAATAGATTTTGGAATTAAAACTTGAACTTCTGATTGAATATTTAAGGCTGATGCTTGAAACAAGATGGTGGCACCATCGTGGGAAAGATCTTTGCCTATCACAAATCGCCTGTTGTCTTTCCAAATTTCACCGCTATGAATTGAAGGACTGAAATCGCTTTCTTCCAATGGCTGATGCTGGTAAATGAACCCGTGATCGGATGTGATTATCATATTGGTGCCGTTCATATTGGCTATCTTCTTCATCAGAACCATCAGAAAATCAATTTCCGCTTCAACTGCTTCAAAGATTTTATCCTCCGATTCTTTATCATCACCTGCTTTATCAATGCGGTTGTGATAAATGTAGATTAAATCATTTTTCTTTGCGAAATCCCGGCCTTCGGTTGTAGTATTCATTTTCATGAAATCTTCCGCTTTTATGGCAGTGGCTCTTACTCCTGAATTTTCCGATAAAACCTTCATTCTACCTTGTATTCCAGTAGCCGACATGCCGTCCACGACTATACAATCTGAACCTTCTTGAAATTCAATTTTGTTATGGGGGAGCAGTGAAGCCATTCCTAATTGCGTATAAGAAGGAAGACTGGATACCATATAGCTTATGGAGGATTCATATCTATTTTCCGATTGCAGCCTCCTGTACAATTCTACGCCACATTCATATCGAAAAGCATCCGTAATAATAACAAACAACCTGTTTTTCTTTTCAATAAATGGCTTTACATGGCACATGAAGAACAATTGTTGGCTGATGGTTTCAGACGTTGGCCAATTAGGTAACTTATTGATGATGCTTTGCCAGTTGTTATTATAGGTTAGTAACCAGTCATTTGAATATACTTTTTCAACCTTCTCAACCAACGTTGATAGTATCCTGTTCTGATTCGATCGTCTATAATAGAAAATGAACTTGCGATAAGCCATATCAATTTCATAAAGCTTACTAGTGTAATGCGCAATACCTTCATTGAAATTAGTATATAGTGTGGAGCTATTTTCCCTTATGAGGTAAATCATTAATGCTCCCTGTTGAAGGGCACGATAAAAATTCTCTGTATATGAATACCAATATTTATTTTCCCTTATTTTTATCCACTGGATGAGTTTTTCATAGGAAACCATTTCCTCTGAAACCAGATTAACGAGATCGTGCAAAATTTTTTGGTCAGTAATTTTAAACAAGTCATCATGGATAATCTCTTCAGGATTAGCTTTACTCAATTTAGCTTCAATTTCAAGATCTTTTGCAATCTTTTCTGAAATGCTCCCGAAACTTTCCCGATATTGGATCGTATCTTTCCAAAGGGCAAGGAGCAAACGTGATTCTTTGTTTACACCAGGCTTTTTGCTCAATGCAAAATTGATGTTGAAAACCTCCAACAGGAAATCATAGATTGAAGGTGTCTCACTTTGATAGTTGAACTGGTTTTTAATTTTACCCCAATAATATTTTTTAAGGTTATATCGGTCCAATTCCTTATCCAACCTGTTATTGCCTTCCATAAAGGCAGTTCCATGGGCGTGGATGAAAGTGATCAGGTTGACATATTCGGTATTAAAAGTAACGGCCAAAAGTTTCCCACGGATATCTTCATGCTCATCCCCTTCTCCAAGCAGCTCCTTTAATTTTTGTCTTCGTTCTTTCGACCTAAAAAATTCTATATGTTCAGATACCAATTCTTTAAAATGATAACCTAAGCCGATTTCCTGAAGAAACATGGCCTCCTGATCGGTATGGAATACAAAATGGGCAAGCTCCATATCCAATAACCAGTTTTCATCATGGGAGGGTTTGGGGCCTTTAAAGTATAGAAGAAATTTGGTATCTGGCTTGGCCTTGTTCACGATGAATTTAACCTCAAATTCGTTTCCCTCCATCTGGATTTTTTCCACCCCATCAAGAGCTATTTCCTGAAACTGCTCCGTCAGTTCCTGCTTTTCATCATACCAAAATATAACACGATGGTTTTGGAAGCGGTTGATAAGGACTTCTTCTATTTTATTCATTAAATTGTTATAAAAGAAATAAAGTTAATAAAATAGATAGAAACCCTAAAATCAAAATAACAAAAGTTTGGATTGTTGATTGCTTTTGGTTCTTATTTAGCAGCTCAATCTGAATAGACATGTTCTTCCTATAATCGTCGCTCTCCTGCCTTGTGATTAATATTGATTGATTAATCTTGTTGATTTGAACCTTTAGGTCTTGATAATTTCGTTCAAAATCTGTATTATTAACACGAATTATAACTTCATCTATTTCACTTTTCAATTCATCTAATTTATTTTTTGCATCATGAATTATATTTGCAAAGTATTGGTTCATTTTAGAACTCCTTTCTATAAACTCATTCGCCTTATTATTCAGTATTCCTTCAAATTTATCAAGACTTTCACCAATAGATTTTTCATAGATTCTTTTCTCATCATCGACACTTTTTTGAAAAGCATTAAGTTTCTTTATGGAGTCATCAACAGAATTAGAAAAATATTTATTTAACTCTTCAGATTTAATAATAAAATCATCTGATTTATTAGTTAGCTTAGAATTGAAGCTCTCAAGGTTTTTAACTACTGACTTGCTGAAGTTATTTTTTTCCTCAGAAAATAAATTTTGCAGAAGTTCAATTTGGTTAAGAATACTATTAAAAGCTTTAACCATTTTTTCACTTTTCTCTGAGACCTTTTCCACTTGTGATCTAGCTGATTCAAGATTATTTAAATTTTCTTCTAGCTCAATGAGTGATTGATTTATTGATGTATTTTTCATTTTTAATTTATATATTTATCGGTTATTCTTTTTAAATTACTTCCATGTATTAAAATGCTGACCTCACCTTTTAACACAGATAGCTTCTCTGTATCTAAATAATTCTTCAAAATATCGTTATACTGCTCTAAAAATTTCCAAAAATCACGCTGAGATAATGTTCTAATTGAACTTTCAACCAAGCCTTCTATGTACCGTATTGAAAGTTGATTTTCTAAATTCTCATTTCCTTTAGTGCCCATATAAGCTAAACAAAAAACTTCGAGTAGGGAAAGAGTGGGATTGCTATCCGTAAGGGAACGAGATATTAATCGTACCGCACCATAAAGATGTTTTACGTTATCTAGTGGCGTACTTACCCCTACAACATCATCATTGATTACTTTAAGATATTTAAATAATATTGAGGGCTCTGATTTTTTTCCAGCTTCAGTATCTTCCAGTAAAGAAAAAGGTTCTCCATTTTCTGCAATATAACCATTCTTGGCAAACTTAGAGTTAAAATAATAATAAAGAAAATCCTTTAATTTCTCATTAGCTTCTATCCAGCTTTCATTTTCATTAAGACCCTCAAGACAAAAATTTCGCATGTCATCGATAGCACGCTTCCTTTTTTCAGAAATCTTGTCGTATACGAATTCAGTCAAATAAGCTAAGCATTTATAAACTTCCTCTTCAATTTCGTCATGGTTACCTCCTTTGATTTGAGAGTTTTTTGCTTTTTGAATTTCAATTTCTGCTCTTGAATATGTGTAGTATCGGAGTAAGAACCTTTTAAGGCCAGCAAAATACTCTCCAGTTGCTTTACGACAAACGATTATTCTGAATTTGTTATTTGAGTAGTCCTGTGTGAAATCTTCTATTAGTTCAATACAGCACATCCTATAAATGGCTTTGTTGATATCAGTTGCACGATTTATACTAGTATCGTCATCTTTTATATCGTCATCCTTTACATCATCATTTACATAAGGAATGTATACTATTGCTTTCTCTCCCTCTTTTAAGCTTCTAAGTGTATTAAGAAATCCAGATTGATTTACTAATATGTTAGGATGTTTCGGTATTGAAA
>JAEWLI010000186.1 GCA_023393375.1 Bacteroidota bacterium | reverse complement strand
ACATTATCTTTCCCATATGATGAAAATATGGGCAATGGTAATTTAGTGGTACAAGGCATCGGAAGAAATCCAAGTAATGGAAGAACCCGTACTACAGATGAAATGCCTGTAGTGGAAGGTTTGGTTACTACTTCTAGACTTGTAAAAGATGCAGTATATTCTAATTATGCTGATCATGGTTATAACACAGGTGAAGAACTTGAACCAGTAGTTTTAGATTTCTATTTCCAACAAGGAAGATCTGATCTGAGAAATTCTGAGAGAACCAGTGACAGAGGAAAAGAATTACAAGCTTTTGTTGCTGAAAAGAATGTAACCCGTACTGTAACCATTACAGGTACTCACTCTCCAGAAGGCCCTGAAAGAATCAATGAAAAACTTGCTGAGAACCGCGCAAAAGTAATTGAAGATTGGTATCGCAATATGATGAGGCGTTATGATTATACTGGAGAAGCAGCGAATATCAGTTTTATATTAAAACCTGTGGTTGAAGACTGGACGCTTTTAAGAGAAAAGTTAGAAGGATATGAAGGACTTACTCAAGATCAGAAACAACAATATTATGATGTGATCAATGGTTCTGGAGATTTTGAACAAAAAGAAAGCAGACTTCGGGCATTACCTAATTATAGAAGAGTTTTTGCTGATGTTTATCCTGATTTGAGAAGGGCCAGAACTGAAATATTGAAAGTTAAAGAAAAGAAAAGTGAAGCTGAAATTTCAGTACTAGCAAAACAAATTGGCGAAGGCAGTATAAATGCTGATACCTTGTCTGCTCAAGAACTAGGATATGGTGCTACACTTACACCAACCCTTTCTGAAAAAGAAGCCATCTACAAAGCATTGGTTCAAAAAGCCGATAACTGGTCAGCTCATAACAATCTTGGTGCTGTGTATCTGCAACAAGCTCTTGATGCCGGAGAAGGCGCACAAGGCAACCAATTGTTACAGCAAGCTACTACTCATTTCGAAACCTCTATCAGAAAACAGGAGAATGCAGCAGCTTACACTAACCTGGCTATTGTATATTTAAAACAAGGTAATAATCAAAAAGCCATGGAAACTGCAAGTAAAGCCGACGGACTTTCAGGATCAAGTGAAAATCTGAAAGGTTTAAATGCAGTAAAAGGAACATTGTATATCAAGAGAGGTCAATATAGAGAAGCTATTCAAAGCTTATCCAACGCTGAACAAACTTCAGATAATTTGTTCAACTTGGGACTTGCTTATCTTTTAAATAAAGATTATCAAAATGCAATGACATCTTTTGAAGAAGCCATTGAAAATGATGGTGAAAATGCATCAGCATACTATGGCAGAGCAATTGCTTCTGTTTATACTAACAATGAAAATAATGTTTATGACAATTTGAAAAGAGCTGCGAGCTTGGATCCACAATTTAGGGAAAGAGCTCTCAACGATTTAGTATTCCAGTCTTATGCTGGTACAGATCAGTTCAGACAATCATTACAATAGGAATAGAGAAAATACATAAGATGATTTTTGGTTAACTGGATAGCCCTTCTAATCATTGAAGGGCTATCCTTTTTTCATCATAACATAGGTAATTTTTTTTTCGTGTTTATATAATTCTTATTTTTGCCATCCTAAATAAATTTTTAAAAAGCAATGAGAGAGATACAATTCAGGCAAGCCCTAAATGAAGCCATGTCAGAAGAAATGAGACGTGATCCGAATGTGTTTTTGATGGGCGAAGAAGTGGCAGAATACAATGGCGCATATAAAGTGAGCCAAGGTATGTTGGAAGAGTTTGGCGCACGCCGTGTAATAGATACTCCTATTACTGAGTTGGGATTTGCAGGCATTGGAGTAGGAGCAGCAATGAATGGATTGCGTCCTATTATAGAGTTTATGACCTTCAATTTTTCGTTGGTCGCTATAGATCAGGTGATTAATAGTGCGGCTAAAATGTTGTACATGTCAGGTGGACAATTTCCAATCCCAATAGTATTCAGAGGAGCCACCGGTAATGCCGGACAATTGGGTTCGCAGCATTCCCAAAATTTTGAAAATTGGTATGCCAATACCCCTGGACTTAAAGTTGTAGTTCCTTCCAATCCGTATGATGCCAAAGGTTTATTAAAAACCTCTATCAGAGATAATGATCCTGTAATATTTATGGAATCGGAGCTGATGTATGGCGATAAAGGCCTAGTTCCTGAAGAAGAATATTTAATACCGATCGGTGTAGCTGAAGTCAAAAAGGAAGGGAGCGATGTTACTTTGGTATCATTTGGTAAAATGATGAAAATGGCCTTAGAAGCTGCTAGTGTAATGGAAAAGGAAGACATCTCCGTGGAAGTGATTGATCTTCGTACAGTTAGGCCTATTGACTATAAAGCGATTGTCAATTCTGTAAAGAAAACCAACCGTTTGGTGATTCTCGAAGAAGCCTGGCCTTTGGCAGCTATTTCTTCAGAGATTTCATACCATGTACAAAAATATGCATTTGATTATCTGGATGCGCCAATACACAGAGTAAACAGTTTGGATGCACCATTACCTTATGCACCAAATCTGATCGAAGCAATATTGCCAAGTTTGAAACGGACAGTAGAAGCCCTAAATGCTGTAACCTATAGGAATTGACAAATATGAGCCATGACCAATGAGGACTTTTTAAAAGAGGCTATTAGTTTAGCAGTAGAGAATGCCAGGATTGGGGGAGGCCCATTTGGGGCTGTCATCGTCAAAGACGGTCGTGTTATTGCACGTGGTGTCAACAAGGTGACTGCCCTCAATGATCCTACAGCTCATGCGGAAGTGATGGCAATTCGAAAGGCTTCCGAAGTTCTTGGTGATTTTAACCTAGCAGGTTGTGAGCTTTATTCCAGTTGTGAACCATGTCCCATGTGTTTAGGTGCAATTTATTGGGCCAGGTTAGATAAAGTCTATTTTGGTGCTGGAAAGGATGATGCTGCAAAATATGGGTTTGACGATCGGACCATTGAAATACAATTAAAATCAAACTTGGAAGATCGGTCAATTTCAATGAAACAGATGCTCCAAAAGGAGGCAATTGAGGCTTTTGTTGAATGGAATAATAATGTAGACAAAAGATCTTATTAGGACTTCACACGCTGTTGTTTTTTCTTGTATTCTTCATTTGCTTCATTATAGTATTTTTTTGGTGCATAGAGAAATCCAAATGCTTCACCACCTTCTTTACTGTGTTTCCTATGATGTACATAATGTGCCTGAATAATCCGTTGTAAATATTTGTTTTTACTTTTCAATTTGATTTTAATTCTTCTGTGAACAATTACATCATGAAAGATGAAATAGAATAGACCATATGCTGCAATACCTAGACCAATTGCCCATAATATTCCCGATGAGTAATGAGAAGCAAAATATAAAATCCCAATTGAAGGTAAACTAAAGACCAGGGCGAACAAATCATTTTTTTCAAGGGCATGATCGTGAACCGTGTGATGAGATTTGTGCCATACCCACAAGAACCCATGCATAATATATTTATGGGTAAACCAAGCCATAAACTCCATAAAAAGGAAAGTAGCTATAAAAATAAGAAAATATATAAGTATCATAATTATTATAATGTTTTCAGTAAGTCCTGTATTTCTTCCATGAGCCACAATGGGGTTGACGTGGCTCCACAAATTCCTACAGATTCATTTTCATGAAACCAATCCCGGTTTATATCTGCTGGAGAAGATACCATATAGCTATTAGGGTTCATTTTTCTACATACCTCAAACAATGATTTACCATTTGAGGATTTGACACCAGATACAAAGATGATGGTATCAAATTTCATTACAAAATTTCTTAATTCCTGATCCCGATTCGATACTTGTCTGCATATGGTATCATAGGCGGTTACTTTTGTTCCTTTATTGCTAAGATGGTCGATCAGGGAATAAAAAGAATTCATATTTTTTGTTGTCTGACTAAAGAGTGTCAAGTTTTCAGGCAAGGGTAATCCTTCCAATTCTTCTACATCCTGAAATACAATGGCATTATTTTGCGTTTGGCCCAGTAAACCAATAACTTCCGGATGGCCATGTTTACCATAGATATAAATGTTTTCATTTCGGTCATAAGCATTTTTGATCCGATTTTGGAGCTTTAGCACCACCGGACAAGAAGCATCGATCAATTGAAGTTCATTCTCCGCAGCCAGTTTATAGGTAGATGCTGGCTCGCCATGTGCCCTAATTAAAACCTTTTCGTGTTTTAGATCTTTCAGGTCTTCATGAGTGATAATTTTCAGCCCTTTTTTCTTCAGCCGGTTTACTTCTTCATCATTATGCACGATGTCGCCCAAACAGTATAAGCGGCCATCTTCATCTAGAATATCTTCGGCCATTTCTATGGCATAGATCACTCCAAAGCAAAAGCCTGATTGTGGGTCAATATTTATTTTTAAGTTCAACATGTACCCGCTCAACTATTTGTTATCACGCATTGTTTTTGTTTTTCTTGTTTTCAAATACTCATAAATAGAGATATTCATTAATAATAATAACATCGAATAAATGGAATCTTCTACAGGAATACTTCCAATTCTCACACCCAGATTTTCTGTAGGATTATATAATACTACTGGTAAAGAAGTTAATAAGCCGTTTACTAAAAAAAAGGGGATTAAGTGGACCAAGTAAGCAAGATAAAATCGTCCAAGGTGCTTGGTTTTAAATATAAAAATATGTGCCAATAGAAACAAGGCACTGAATGTAAAATTGATAAATGTATACAGCTTATCATGATTCAGTACAGCCAGTATCAGCAATAAAAAAGCTAAAATATAAGTAATGTGTTGGGCATAAGGTTGCAGATAATCTTTTTTAATATAATAATTCATAGCTTCATAAATGAAGACACAGGAATATGGAACTGTTAGAAAAAACAGCCATTCTTCGATTGGGAGATTAAATAAATATATACCTGTCAGATAGGAGGGATTAAATGACCAGATCCCAATGTCAGTAAATATGATATCCCAGATGATAAAAAATGTGCCAGTGATGAAAATTGCAGGAAACAGATATTTCCATGACCTATAATAGGCAATTTTTCTTTCAAATGAATAGGAAAATGGTACTAAAATGGTGAAAATATTGGTCAATAAATAGGTGAGCATGATTAAAGCAGGTTTAACTTATACTTTAGATAAACTTGCAACATCAGAAATATTTTTATGGGATCTGCAATACGTATTCTACCAGTTAATATGTTTTGGATCGAACTGCGTTTGATCTTTTTGAACAATAATACATAATAAGCATAAGCCAAATAAACACCAGCCCTGCAGCCAGCAGGAAGGTTTAAGATGCCTCGTTTGGCCTCTTTAAAATCCTGCTCAATATCATTAACAATTTGTAACTTGGCTTCTTCTGAGAGGTGGGTGATTTTTAAATGAGGGAAATATACTCTTCCTCGTTCTTTGTAGTCTGCACCTATATCCCTGATAAAATTTACTTTTTGAAAAGCTGCACCTAATTTTCTTGCAGCGTGGGTAAGGTTATTATATTGTGTCTTGTTATTCTCACAAAACACATTCAGACACATTAATCCAACTACTTCTGCCGACCCGTAAATATATTTTTCATATAATTGATTATCATACCTGTTGATTTGCAAGTCCATACCCATACTTTCGAAAAATGAAGCTATTAAGGGCAATGGAATGTTGTATTGATTTACTACATGTTGAAATGAGTGCAATACTGGGTTTAAGCTGATTTTACCATTAATGGCTTCGTATGTGTCTGTTTTAAACTTAAGGAGTAATTCTTCTTTATTATTTCCCCGAAAGGTGTCCACAATCTCATCGGCATAGCGTACAAAGCCATAAATAGCATAAATGGGATTGTGAAATCGGGGGTGTAATACACGAATACCCATTGAAAATGATGTACTGTACCTTTTGGTGATAATCCGGCTGCACTCAAATGTGGTTTTTTCAAATAATTTGTCCATGGATCTTAAGTGATTTATGAGCGCATGTTTTTTTCTACTTGTTCAGCTACCAAACGTCCGGAAATTAAAGAAGGTGGAACACCTGGGCCGGGTACAGTCAACTGTCCAGTAAAAAAAAGGTTCTTCACTTTCTTGCTTCTGATGGAAGGTTTTTTTATTGCCGTCTGATTCAACGTATTAGCTAACCCATAAGCGTTGCCTTTATATGCATGATAATCTTCTTGGAAATTACGATGGGCATAACTATTTTTATAAATCACCCTGTTTTTTATTTCTTCACCGGTAAATGTTTCAAGCTTGTTCATAATAAGCTCAAAGTAATGCTCCCGTCTAGAAAGGTCATCTTCTATTCCTGGTGCCACAGGCATTAGGACAAATAGATTTTCGCAATTCTCTGGAGCCACTGTCGGATCTGTTTTGGAGGGCACACAAACATAAAACAGCGGCTTAGTTGGCCATTTAGGATTATCATAGATCTCTTGTGCATGTAAAGTGAAGTCTTCATGAAAGAAGAGATTGTGATGGAGAAGTTTATTGATTTTCCCTTTTATACCGAGGAAAAAAATTAAGGCTGAGGGTGCCATTACCCTCGACTCCCAATATGCATCATCATAGTTTCTCAAATGTTCAGGTATCAGTTCATTTTCAAAATGATGGTAATCGGTACCCGATACTACAACGTCCGCTGTATATGTATTTTTGTCGGTAATCAGATGCGTGGCATTATTGTCCGCAACTACCAATTTTTTAGCTTCTTCACCAAAATTAAATTGAACCCCCTTTTCTGTAGCCAATGAGACCATGCCAGCTATCACCTCATGAAACCCACCTTTTGGATACCAAGTGCCTAAATTTATATCTGCATAATTCATAAAACTGTACAATGCAGGGGTTTTTTGGGGGGTAGCACCCAGAAACAGAATGGGAAATTCCAGTAACCTATGAAGTTTTGGGTGATTAAAATATTTTCTGATATGTTTGTCGAAAGGTGTGAAAACATCCATTCGTAACAAGTTAAATAACAGGGTAGGATTGAGAAACTCAGTTATTGACAAACCAGGTTGATTGACCAATTTTTTCATCCCTAACCTGTATTTGAAAGAAGCTTCCTTGATAAATTTTTGAAGGTTTGCAGCAGCTCCCGGTTCAATAGATTCAAATAGATTTCCCAATGCTGATATGTTAGCAGGTATGTCCAGATGGTCATTTACATCGAAGAATACTCTATAGGAGGGGTCGAGTCTTATCAATTCGTAATAATCACTGGAAGATTTGCCTAGATGAATAAACCACTCATCGAAAATATCAGGCATCCAGTACCAACTTGGACCCATGTCGAAAGTAAATCCCTCTGCGAGGAACTTTCTGGCTCGTCCTCCTGGAATGGTGTGTTTTTCTATTAGGGTAACTTTAAAACCCTTTTGTGCAAGATTAGCAGCAGCCGATATGCCTGCAAATCCCGCCCCAACAACTATTACAACATTTTTTTTGCTTCTCAATCAGATTAGATCATGAGATCATTTAAATGAAGAATAATTTTTCAATCTATCTTTAAGTTCTTTACGGGCTATATGTATTCTGTTTTTTACTGTGCCAATAGGTATGTCAAGTTTTTCTGCTATCTCATGGTATTTAAATCCCCTAAAATGCATTAAAAAAGGAGTTTTATAGGTGTCTTCTAATTTATATACCGCTTTATTAATGTCTTTCATGGCAAAACTGGAAAATGCCAGGTTTTCAGCAATATTATCAGAGGAATTGATGTAATGGAGATTTTCTGTTGTATCAATAAATGTGTTTCTTCTGATCATCCTCTGGTAATTGGTAATAAAGGTATTTTTCATGATGGTATATAACCAAGCTTTCAAATTAGTACCATCAGTAAACTTTTCACGGTTGGTATATGCTTTTAAAACCGTTTCCTGTAACAAGTCATTCGCCTCTTCCACATCCTTGGTCAATCTGAGTGCAAATGGTTTTAAGGCGGTTGACATTTTGTTAATTGAATAACCAAATTCCAATGCTGTCATATTTTTGAGAGTTTTAAGGTTTCTAAAAAATGTTTAAACAAAGATAATCAAAAAACCTTATCATGCAAGATTATGTTTAAAATAAATAATAATAAGTTAAACAAAGTAAAATTGCCAATCATCCAATTATATATTTTTCAACCTTGGGGGTGTAGAATAAAGTTTAAAAAATACACAACCGTGTTAATTTAGCTTAAAAAAGAATTATTATTAATCCTGAACAATATTACATACGGAATTATGGCCTTGCGGTTGCATATATTTAATAAATATTAAAAGAAAAATGGAACGATATCATGTTAATCCTTCACAAACAGCGTATATCATATATTTTTTTTGTTGGAAAGTTGAAGGTTAATTATTAATATCTTCAACAAAAGAAATAAGATCTTCAAAATGATTCATAAATATGACATTTGAAGGACGTTTCAATTCTTGGCCAACTATTTGGAAACCTGATAATAAAACAGTTGCATCAGGGGTTAATTCGCTTAATTTGTTAACATAATTCTGAATTTGGCTCAACCCTGGTGCAGAAGTAGCGATGGAAAGCAAATAATCTGGTTTATGTACATCATATATGCTTTTAATTGCCTCCAAAGGGGAATCAGGCCCCAGATAAATCGGATGGTGTTTTCGTACTTTAATAATATAGCTTGAAAAAAGAAGGGTCAGTTCATGGGTTTCTTCTTCGGGAAGGAAGAGCAAGAATTTTTTTGAGTGATCAGTTATCATATGGTATTGTCCGTCAATGGCAACCATTAATTTTTGTCGGACCAAATGTGATACAAAGTGTTCATGGGCAGGGGAGATCGAACCGGTTTGCCAAAGAATACCGATACGTTGAAAAAATGGAAAGACTACATTGATCATTGTCTTCTCAAATCCCAGTTGAAGTATATTGGAAGCCATGATTTTTTCAAATCGTTGTTCGTCCATTTCTATCATGGCTAGGGTAAGGGCTTGAATCTGTTCGGGATAGGTGAGCTTCTTTTCGGTCAGTTTTATGGCCTCTGTTCTCATTTCCTCTTCCGACATTTTTACAATCTTGCTGATTTTGTAGCCATTATCTTTCAATAAAGATATGTTTAAAACCAGTTTCAGGTCATCATCGCTATACAATCTAATATTAGTATCAGTCCTATTGGGTGATATAATATTAAACCGTTGTTCCCAAATGCGAAGCGTATGGGCTTTAATGCCAGATAACTGTTCCAGGTCTTTTATTGAATAGACACACATTTTATGATTTCCGGTACCTTGTTTATAGCTTATTTTGAACTTTGTTGAATTTATTTTCTGTTTCAGATATCGCTGAACCTCAAAGAAGTTACATAACAACTAGGAATTCCTATTGTTTAGAATTTATCGCTTCTGCAAATAATGCGAATATCATCCGTATTTCGAAATACAGACAATAAGTCATAAAGATCAGTAACAATTATCCTGGTTGCTTAATTGATAAGATCAAATCCTGTATATGCAGTTAACACTTTAGGAATTTTAATGCCTTCGCTATTTTGATTGTTCTCTAATAAAGCGGCTACTATTCTTGGTAAAGCCAACGCACTGCCATTCAAGGTGTGCAGCAGCTCAGGCTTGCTTTTTTGATCCTTTTTGTGCCTAAGCTTCAGTCTGTTTGATTGATAAGCTTCAAAATTACTGACCGAACTCACTTCCAACCATTTTTTTTGTGCTGCCGAATACACCTCCAAATCATATGTAAGGGAAGATGTAAAACCCATATCCCCACCGCACAGTTTTAAGATTCTGAACGGGAGTTCCAGTTTTTCTAATAATCCCCGAACATGAGCAACCATTTCTTCCAGAACGGAATAGGAGTTTTCTGCTTTCTGAACCTGTACGATTTCCACTTTATCAAACTGATGTAAGCGGTTTAGCCCCCTCACATGAGCTCCCCATGAACCTGCTTCGCTTCTAAAACAAGGGGTATAACCCACATTTTTCACTGGTAGATCATCGTCACTAAGAATTACGTTCCTGTAAAGATTGGTAATTGGCACTTCAGCTGTCGGAATTAGGTACAGATTGGTATTTGAAATGGGATACATTTGTCCCTCTTTGTCTGGCAATTGGCCAGTACCATACCCGGAATCTTCATTTACTACGATTGGGGGTTGTATCTCAATATAGCCAGCCTTTAGTGCTTCATCCAAAAAAAAGTTGATAAGTGCCCGTTGCAAACGGGCTCCTTTGCCTTTATATACCGGAAATCCGGCACCAGTAATTTTATTACCCAATTCAAAATCTATAATATCATACTTTTCAATAAGTTCCCAATGCGGCATTGCTTCATCAGCTAATTGGGGAATGACCCCTGATTCGTACACAACCAGGTTATCTTCTGGCAAAACACCTTCAGGAACTGATTCATGCGCAATATTCGGAATGGTAAGCAATAATTCATTCAATTCTTTTTCGTATCGTTCAAGATCTTGCCCCAAACTTTTTCCTTGTTGTTTCAATGAAGATGTTTCATCCTTGATTTTATCTGCCTCTTCCTTTTTGCCATTCTTCATCAAAATACCAATTTCTTTTGACTTTGAATTTGTTTCGGCGAGTATATCATCAAGTCTTACCTGAGTTTCTCTACGTTTTTTGTCAAGTAAAATGACGCTGTCCAAGGTTTCCTCAACATTTTTAAACCGTTTCTTCTTGAGTCCTTGTATAACTTTATCTTTATTTTCAATGATTTGAGAAACTAGTAACATCTGTTTTGTGTTTAAAAATTTAAAATGTGTTTACCTGATTTAAAACCTGCAATGGTACAAAAATAAAATATTTGCCCTAATAATAAATTACGTTTATCTTGACAA
>JAEWLI010000184.1 GCA_023393375.1 Bacteroidota bacterium | reverse complement strand
AAACACCGGCATTAGCTTCATAGGTGAGGGTCCCATTGGGGGAAACGGCAGGAGGAGTGGCAAACAATGCCGCATTGGAAACATCACTGATCAGGTAAGTGGCTTGCTGATCTGATTCGTTGGGTGCACCAGGCTCAAAAGTGGCCCAGTTGTTTATGGTCTGACTCCCTGCATCCTGATCAACCGCCGGAGGGTTGGTGGCCTTAAAAGATGGCCGGTCGTTGACGGGAAGAATTATAACCATTAATGTAGCTTCAGCATAAGCTTCATCATTATCTGTTGCCCGTACAAGTAATTCACTGCTCCCAAACTCATCATTCGCTGCTCGAAACCTGAGTAGCCCATTGTTTTTGTTCAAATTGATTTCAGAGAATAGATCTTCATTGGAATTTGAAATTATTGAATAAGTAAACTTGTTATTTTTTCCATTTCCATCTTCATCATCACTAAAAAAATCACTAATTTGAGCAGTTACCTGATCTTTATGGTCTTCATTAATAATTATATCAGTTACTTCACCGGCTACCGGGGCCATGAATAAAGAAATTCTGTCAGAAGGATCGTTGGTCGAAGAAAATGATGGGGAAGAATGTGATAAAATAAAAATTATAACAATAAATTGAAGTAAAGTTATCCGCATAAACTCTTCTGATTAACAAGTAAATAATTCTAAAAAAAATACAAATTAATTTTGGTTTAAAAAATTTTAACCCAGGATCACATTATGCACTCCTTCTAGATATTAGACTTAACTTCAAGTATAGAAAATTGTTAATATTTGGCTAGATGGGATTAAAAAACCAAATCCGGGAAAGTTAAAGTGTTCTGAACCTTAAACTTTCAAACAACTTCAACCCTTTTTACATGACGTCAATGTCATGTTCGTTCTATTGCATCAAAATTTATCTTCTTTGCAAATATTGGTTTAGGGTGTGTTGAATAAAAATGGGTTATTGTGTTTAGGCATGATCAAACTTTGAATTTAGAGCTGGTAATGATCACGATAACCTACCGTTGCTTCCTAGGTCCCACATTCTGATCAAGTATAAGTATAGGTTTATATGGACACATTTTTGGGCATAACCTTGCACTGCAATCAGTGGATTTAGATTACATTACCATGTTTGGTGTTTTTATTGCAGTTTTTGGTTACAATTTTATTTATACTCGATACTCATGGTTGCTCGAGCCGTACCTATGCCATTATAGAGGGTAAAAGTTTTTGTAACCTGATCATTATTATTATATTCATATGAATATTCATTCGACCATTCACCTGCAAGTTCTCCTGCATGGTCATCATACAAATAATATAATTTTATGGAAACATTTACAACATTGTTCTGAGGCAAATATTCATTTATGTTATGCACTTTTATGATACTCATAAAACATAAAGGATTGTTTTTATTATCATATTCTGTATAAAAATATTCTCTATGAATCTGATCCTCGGCTTTTATTCTTCCAGACATCGAACTTAAAATCATTTTGTCATGTAAAGGGGAAAATGAAAGTTTTCTGGCAACATCATTTAATATTTTGCTATATTCAGTAGCCTTAACTATATTATTGCCATCCCATTCATAATAATTCGTTAATATCTCTAAACCATTTGATATTACTTGCTTTATCAATCGATTATGTATATCGTACTCTCTTGTGACTATTTTATCTTCATGCCCATCATCTACAATTCTAATTTGATCTATCAGGCCATTGTTATTATAACTATACTCCAGGGAATCTGCATATTCATCGTAATATTCATCTTCACCAAAAATTACATGATCATTATAATTCCTTGTTGTCCTTATTAAAGAATTATTTTGGTATACGAATTCATACACTGTCTCAAGCTCCATTTTAAGAACATCTTTAGTATATTCATTGTATTCAACAAGTTTTAGTAATTTCCCATTTGAATTATAATGAAAGGTAGTGACTGTTGTCCCTCCTTCATATGAATATGTAATCTTGTCGATATTTAGCTGATCGAGAAGTGTGACAGGGTTAATCAATTTCCAGTCTGGTTCAGGAGTTTCCAAGTCAGGATTATTTGGATCCAAAGGTGTCACTTCTTCATCCTTTTTACAGGATGAAAATACAATGGAGGCTAAGACCAAACAAGTTATATAATTGATAATTCTCATTTTATTGATTTTAGTTATATATTTTATAAAAATAAGGAGATAAATTAAAAATCAAGTAATACTAATGACATACAACTCACTGATGTGATTTAATGTAAAAAAGTATAGTGTTGTGAGAGGAAAGCACTACGAAAAACAGACTTTACAAATGGTAATTGGCTAATTGAATGTTTTTCGAATTTTCAAAATTCCTAAAAATCCATGTAAGGTGTATGGGGGAAACTACAATTAATATGGATACTATGGAAATTATGCTAATGATATTGTTAAAGAATTAAGAGTATTAACGCCTGATATCTATTTAAAAACATGAACTAATCAACATTAATATAAAATCGGCAAGGTTCTTTTTCTCCTTCAGCAATTGCATGTAAGCTGACACAAACTGTCATCATGCAAAGATCTTATGCCGTTCACTACAGTTAGAATCCAATCAAACAGTTATAAACCCTTCAAACAATTTCAAATCTGATCCCTAAAATACACATAATCCAAAACTTGCTTGACACAAGCTCCCAACTCCTGCTTTACTTCCTTTTCCCAAAACCTGAAAATCTTGAACCCCTGCCTTTGCAGAACTTCATTTATTTCAGCGTCCCGTTGCATATTCCTTTCGATCTTGGGAATCCAAAATGCCCGGTTGGTTTTAATTTTTTCCTTTTTTGATGCCCAATCGTAGCCATGCCAAAATTCGCCATCAATAAAAATTACCAATTTTAGTTTTTTATTTACCAGGTCAGGTTTCCCAGGCAGAGTATTACAATATTTTCTATACCTGATTCCCGAATGCCATAAAGCTTTGCCAAGCAACAATTCGGCTTTGGTATTTTTGCTCCTGATTTTAGACATGGCTTGGCTTCTTTTCCTGGTGGTATAAAAGCCATTCGATTCTTCAAACCTCGGCACCCTGATTCGTGTATCGGTGTTGTAATCCTGCATGAATAAATTAAACAAATAAAATTGTCATAAAAGTTTACTCTCAAATAAATATTTTAGATTTGTCATCATCTATAATATTCAACAATTTGGTTATGAAAGAATACTTTATGAAAACAATGAATTTAGTTTTTTTTATTTTATGTTTTTTTGGTTTTTCAATTGCAGGCTGCTGCCAGGTAAAAGAAGAATCATCTCAAAACTACGCTACAAACAAGACTTTCAATTCTGAATATCAAAATTTTAAAAAATTAGGTGTTTCCATTAAGATCATTGATAGTTGGAAAATAAAGAAACAAGATAATCAAGCCAGCATTGATTTCGATAACCGAGAAAACAACTCGAAGTTCAGTATTCAGTTGGAAAATTATAGGATGATATTAAACAAGATTATAAATAATCCTGAAGAACCTGACAAAAACAAGGATAATATTTCTACAGAAAAATTAATTGAACAGGTTAATGAAATTACTTCCGAAGCTGAAAAAAAACCAAATTCCACTGTTTCATTTGTTTTTAGCAGAACTTTTTCAAAACAAGAAGGAAATAAGGAATTAATTACAACCTATAAAACCATCAAAAAAAAAGGGTTTTTAATCCAAGCTAGCATTGATAAAAATTGTGTTAACTGTAAAGATCAATTAAATTTTATGATTGAGTCTATTAAAGACTATAAATAATATGATAATATAGATGTAATGATATTGAATTTTATAAACAGGGATCTGATCATACTTGAGCTTTATAAATAAAAACGAATTAATTAATAATTGACAATGAGAAGAATTGGAATGGCAATTAGGATTAAACCTGAATGTCTTGAAGAATACATTGCTCTACATAAAGATCCTGCTTCTGAACTTTTGATAGCTCTTGAAAATTCAAATATCAGAAACAATACGGTATTTCACATTGAAGATATTTTGTTTAACTATTTTGAATATCATGGGACTGACTTCAATGCTGATTGGATAAAATATACAGAGACAAAAATTGTAAAAGAACTGTTCGCAAATATGAAAGGATTTTTTTTACCTGTTGGAGAAAAATTCCCAACGACTGGTTGGGCCGTTATGAATGAAGTTTTTAGGAAGGATTAATTTTTGTTTTTTCGTTCACCTCCATTGTTTAAGAACATCCATAAAGTGATAAAAAATAGACAGCATATAGACTTAAACGGAAGAACGGTTATCGAGAAACTAAAAGTTCACCCACCTCTGCGTCAAAACCCTGTTTTTCAAAACGAAGCATGTTTCCTGTATTTTAGAGAAGGTGGATCCCATATCGCAGCACCCACTGAAAAAATCACCATCAAAGAGAATGAAAGTGTTTTATTAAAATGTGGAACCTATTTTGCCGATCTTTTCCAAAATAGTGCTTCGGGCATTTGTGAAGTATGTGTGATCCATTTTTTCCCTGACATTCTTGAAAAAATATTTAAGGAGGAGATCCCATTTTTTGTTAAACAAAAGACCACGGGTAATTATACCTACAGCCTTTCTCAAAAAAATGTCATTGATCATTTTATAGAAAGTCTCAATTTTTATTTCGATAATCCGGAGATGGCCAAAGAAGAAATACTCTATCTCAAGATTAAAGAGCTTATTCTGCTCTTGCTCCATACCGAAGCTGCAGCTACCATATTAGAGCTTTACAGTTATTTATTTACCCCACAAAAAGCGAGTATAGCAGATGTAATTGAGTCTCACCTTTATTCGAATCTAAGCCTTGGCCAAATGGCTTTTTTAGCGGGTCAAAGCCTTTCCACCTTCAAAAGGGAATTCAAAAAAACACTTTGATGATACTCCGGCAAACTATATTCGCAATAAGCGGATGAAAAAGGCGGCAGATCTGCTGGTTCATTCGTCGCTTACTGTAAGTGAGATTAGTTTTCATGTAGGTTACGAAGACAGCTCATATTTCTCTAGACTTTTTTATCAGAAATTTAATATTCTACCATCAGAATACAGAAAATCAAATCAAAAATAGCCCTTTCATATACGCTGAGCCATAAGTCCTGTTTTTTGAACCTTATATCGCAGTTCTCAGGGAATCCCAGATGATAACTTTGTGGAAGTTATTCATCAAATAAAACAAAATGATATGGATCCCTTAGTAGTATTAGGCGTGCAGTGTACCTTTAGCATGTTGGTATTTTTTCTCATATTAAAATGGTATGTGGTTCCCAAAATCACAAAAGAAACCAAATTTGATATTTTAGCATTAATGCTTCTTATTAATGTCTTTCGGTATTTGCCGCTTTCGTTATTCATGCCAGAACAGGTCTCGCCTGATTTTCCTCTTTATCTCAAAGAAATAGTAGCTCATGGAGATTTCCTTTCCGGGATATTGGCATTGGTAGCATTGATCTTGCTCAAGTCCAAAAAGAAGTCTGCCGTTACTTTCACCTGGATTTTTTCTATAGTGAGCGTCATTGATGTATTGGTAGTACTGACCTTGGCCATGAGCGAAAAAGTGTATCAACTCCCTCTTGGGACAAACTATTTTACTGTCTCGGTTTATGTACCCATGCTGATCGTAATACAAATTTTAATATTGAAAATTCTTTTAACTAAAGCGTACAAATGAAAAAACTTATCAAGGTAGGAGATACTGCTCCAGTGATTGATACCAAAGATTTATGGGGCAACAAAATCAGCGTACCCGCAAACGGGAAATGGGTTTATCTTTCATTTCATCGTTTTGCAGCATGCCCGTTTTGTAATTTGAGAACCAATGAATTGACACGTCATTATGAAAGCTTTGAGAAGTACAATATAGAAGTTATCGCTATATGGCCTTCAGACAAAGACAGTCTTTTACGTCATTCAGGAGGTGATAAATCACCTTTTCCAATGCTATCCGATAAGAACAAGAATATTTATAGGGCATATGGGGTTACAGAATCCTCATTTATCGGAGCTGTCCGGCTCTTGCTTCATCCTCAATTAATATTTAATGCTTTGAGAAGTAAACATAAAAACATTGAGGTTGATGCTGATCCGAATCTTATGCCTGCCAGCTTTCTGATAGACCCAGTTGGTACAATACAGTTGGCCTATTATGGAAAACACTTTGGTGATCATCCTAAAATTGAATCGATATTACAGATAGTAAAAATAATGAAGATAATCTACAATTCAGTTTTTTGACCCTCATGTACTGTAATTGAAAAAATATTTATATTATTCCAATATGTGGAATGGATTTAAGTTAATTTAAATTAGGTTTTTTTAAAATTACTTGTAAATTTGACTTACATATTAAGTAGTTTCATCATCTAATTATTAAGTGCTATAAACGGGAAATTCACAGCAGGAACAACTTAAATTATAGAAGTAGAAATTATAAAAAATGATTTTTACAAAAAATACTTGTTTCTTGGAGTCCAGATACCATCAAAAAACGGGGCGATACTGAAAAGCCATACGAGTAAGACATCTCAAAAACCTAAAAACAATGACACAAGTTTACCAGAACCCACCCAATCAATCAGGGCAAACCGTGATAATTCAGCAATCTGAAAAGAGTTCCAATGGAATTGGAACAGCAGGGTTTATTCTTGCATTAATAGCTATCTTCCTTGGATGGGTTCCATTTTTAGGGTGGATTATTTGGATGTTGGGATTAATCTTCTCAGCCATAGGAATTTTTAAAACCCCTCGAGGATTTGCTATTGCGGGTTTAGTAATTTCACTTATTGGTATTATTTTCTTGCTGGTCATTTTTGGTGCAATCATAGGTAGTGCTGCTTTATTTTCGTAGAGAAGATATCGCATAGTAGCCATATTACTACTTTTACAAGTATATGTCCATTTATGAAGGGTTATGCTAACTGAGTAAATTCATAACTTATATTAATGACTTCATTTGCCTTTAAAAAATTATATTTAAATTTACAGCGACACCTATCCAATTCGATAGGATAGTCGCTCGCGTTTGTAACATATATTTATAATACCAAACTATTTACCTATGAAAAAACTAATGTACATTAATGCCATTTGTATAATGGCATTCGGGTTCTATTTTAGTGGCTGTACACCTGATACAGAACAAAATGACAATTCTATTGTAAATACCACCTCTGGAGATGTATCTGGCAGTATAGAGGATAGTATACATATCTTCAAAGGAATACCCTATGCCAAAGCCGAAAGATTTATGCCTCCACAGGATCCAGATGCCTGGGAAGGTGTTCGAGAATGTAATGATTTTGGGCCGGTAGCCAGACAAGTAGTGCCATGGTATCCCGATTCTGTACAAAACGAAAATGAACTTTTCAGTTTAAACGTTTGGACACAGGGAATAAATGATGGCAAAAAACGTTCGGTAATGCTTTGGTTGCATGGTGGTGGTTTTCATGTTGGTGCCAGCAACGACCCTATGACTTATGGTAAAGCTTTAGCCAAAAAAGGAGATGTGGTTTTTGTATCTGTCAATCACCGATTGAACATCCTCGGTTTTCTTGATTTGTCGGCTGTGAGCGATAAATATGCAAAATCATCTAATGTGGGTATGCTCGATATTGTGAAAGCCCTTGAATGGATCAATAAAAACATTGAAGATTTTGGAGGCGACCCTGCCGATGTAACTATCGTTGGTGAATCAGGTGGTGGAGGAAAAGTTGGCACACTCATGTGTATGCCGGCGGCAGAAGGTTTGTTCCACAAAGCAATTATTATGAGTGGCACCTTGATCAATACTATGAATAAAGAAAAATCTCAAGCGTTGGGTTTGGCCGTACTCGAAAATTTAGGTATAACGCCAGATGAGGTGGATAAATTGGATACGGTTGCTTATGCGGCTCTTGTTAAAGCAGGAAATGATGCCATAGCTAAAATTTCCGGACCAAGAAGGCCAGGTGGGGCTATGTATGGCTTTGCACCTTCTGCCGATGGCGATGTTTTGCTTCAGCAGCCTTTCAGCCCAGGATTCGCTGATATTTCAAAAGATATACCTGTTATGATGGGCTCCACACTGAATGAAATGATGCCTGTGGTTTATGGCGAAAAAGACCTGACATTGGAACAAGCCAAAGAACGTTTAAAAAAGCAATATGGTGAGAAAACCGATCAGTATGTTGAACTATATGCAAAAGCTTATCCAGATTATACGCCTCAGGATCTACTTTCTGTAGATAACGTTTTCAGACCATATACCATACGCACAGCAGATGCACGGTCTTTAGAGACAGATGCTCCATTATATGTGTATTTCTTAGCATGGAAAAGTTCAGTTGATGATGCATCGAAAGGTTCTTTTCATGGTTTGGACATTCCTTTGGCATTCAACACTGTTGATCTGAGAGAAGATTGGACTGGCAATACTGAAGAAGCTTGGGAAGTAGCCGACAAAATGAGTTCGGCATGGATTAATTTTATAAAAACAGCCGATCCTAATGTAGAGGGTGTACTGCCAACATGGGAACGTTATACTCCTGAAAACGGTGCTACCATGTATTTTGACAGTGAACCCAGAATTGTAAATAACCATGACAGGGAGTTGATGAACCTAATCAGACCCGTCGAATAAATATTGTTCTATTGATCAAAACCATTGATCCTGCAAAGTCGCAAGGGTCAATGGTTTTTTGATTTTTGTACGAATGAAGTTTAATGATAATTCAAACAAATAGAACTAGCTAAAAACACACATTGCTTCAAATACACTAGCCACATATAAAAAATAACAGAAAGCTTAAAATTTGACTTAATGATAGAACTACCATTGGAATATTGGAATAAACTTGCTGGTCAATTAATAACTATTAGTTCTTTGTTAAGTGGATTTACAATTGCAGTAATAGCTAACCTTTTGGTTAATGATACTAAAACATTATTCTAAAAGTGACAACAATTGCAGCTGGTTGTTTTTGTTATCCGTTTTTACAATGACCAAAATATTAATGATGACTACTGAAGGATATCCATTCAAAAGCGATTTTGCACATGAAATAATGTTTCCCAGGTTCATTGGGGTTTTATCTTTCTTTTTAGGAGTAGTTTCATTAACCACAATTATTGCCTTGTCAGGCTGGACAAAATCAAAAAAGATGGGCATATTCACAACTATTGTCGGAGTATTGACATTGGTATTAATTTTAATAACAATGACATAAAAACCTTGTATAAACCTGATTGTATTTGACTTTCACAGATTATATCTTTTAATGAATAGTAGGCACTAATCATTTTATCGAATAGATTTTGATTGTATTACAGTAACCACATTACAACCAGCTGTTCAAAAATTTTTGATTATATTTGGATTATTTCCTTAGGATATCTGAATAGCTCATTTTTTAAACAACATATTTAAAGGATGCAAGACCCCACATATTTACTTATCATCACTGTATTAGCCATTCTTCTTCTTTTATTAATGGTAATGCGGCTAAAAATTCATGCTTTTATTTCCTTATTATTAGTAAGTGCATTTGTCGGTTTGGCTGCGGGAATGCCCTTCCTTGAATTAATAAAAACAATTGAAAGGGGCATGGGGGGAATCCTTGGTTTTATTGCCATTATTGTTGGATTGGGGTCGATTATGGGAAAAATGCTGGAGGTTTCGGGAGGTGCTGAAACATTGGCTGCTAATCTGATAAGTGCTTTTGGAGAAAAAAGGTCTTCATGGGCATTAATGATCACAGGATTTATAATTTCAATACCTGTTTTTTTTGATGTTGGCTTCATAATTCTTGTACCATTGGCTTATGCATTATCTATCCGTACCGGGTTATCCACACTTCATTACGCCATCCCATTATTGGCAGGTTTGGCGGTTACCCATGCATTTATTCCTCCTACACCCGGCCCTGTAGCTGTTTCTGAAATATTAGGAGCTCCAATTGGTTGGATGATTATGTTGGGATTAATTGTGGGCATTCCTACTGCAATTCTGGCAGGGCCTGTTTTTGGGAAATATATAGGGAAAAAGCTAATGATATCCCCACCTGACTTTGTGAAAGAAGGATATTCACCAGAAAAGGGGAGTAAAGGGGATTTTTTCTGGGTGCTTTTGGTCATTGCCTTACCACTTATCTTAATTGTAATTGCAACAGTTACCAATGCCTTAGTGGGAGACCGGGAGTCTTTTTGGATCAGTTTGATTTCATTTGTGGGTCATCCCTTCAGTGCTTTAACCCTTTCGGTACTTGCTGCCAGTTGGTTTTTAGGGTATAGAAAAGGATTTAATGGCAAACAAATACTTGAATTTTCTGATAAATCACTGGCTCCTGCAGGACTAATAATCCTAGTAACCGGTGCGGGAGGGGTCTTTAAAGAAGTGCTTACTGAAAGTGGGGTAGGCGAAGCCTTGGCCAATACCATGATTGCATATCAAATTGCGCCTTTGGCAATGGCATATTTGCTGGCTGCAATTGTGTGGATTACGCAAGGGTCAGCCACCGTGGCTATGGTTACATCAGCGGGCATGATGGCACCGGTTATTCAGGGAATGTCATATTCCGAACCTAAAATAGCTTTAATTGCGCTGGCAATTGCTTCCGGGTCCACAATACTATCTCATGTAAATGACAGTGGGTTTTGGCTGGTTAGCAAATTATTGGGAATGACAGAAAAACAAACGTTAAAATCATGGACGATGATGGAAACGATCATTTCAGTAAGCGGTTTTCTGATGACGATTTTACTCTGGATAATCATTTAAAAAATCCTTTATATACATTTATTATAAATTAATTCAGGATATCTTTGCCGGAATTTTGACCAATTTTAATACTATGGATTTTTTTCATACTCAAAATAATCAGTTGTATTGTGAGGATATCCCCGTTGAGGAAATAGCAAAAAAAGTAGGGACCCCATGTTACATCTATTCTGTCAGCACCTTCAAAGATCATTATAAAAGATTTAGAGAAGCCTTTGCCAGTATTGATCCATTGATTTGTTTTTCAATCAAGACCTGTAATAACATTCAACTTCTAAAAGAATTGGTGAATGAAGGTTCGGGCATGGATACAGTAAGTGGTGGAGAAATATTCCTGGCCATTCAAGCCGGAACACCACCTTCGAAGATTGTTTTTGCAGGTATTGGAAAATCGGATGAGGAGATTAGTTTTGCTCTGGATCAAGGGATAGGCATTTTTAATGTAGAGAGTGAGGAAGAATTTGAGAATTTGGCCAGAATTGCCAAACTGAAAAATAAAAAGATCAATGCAGCCTTGCGGGTAACACCTGATGTAGTTGATCAAAAAACACATGATAAAACTAAAACTGGCTATAGAGGTAGCAAGTTTGGTGTAGATATAGATCGTGCAAAAGTTTTTTTCAATACTTATGGAAAAGACTCTCATGTTTTATTGAACGGGGTTCACATTCATATCGGGTCACCAATTTATGATCTGGAACCCTATGAAATAGCCATTCAAAGATTATCGGCATTGGTAGACGAACTGGAACAGCAGGGATTTCCCATAAAAGTAATTGACATTGGCGGTGGATATTCAGCAGATTATGAAACAGGTAAATCCTTTTCATATCAGGGGATGGCTTCAAAAATTGTCCCACTGCTTCAACCTTATGCTGACCGCGGGGTACAAATTATAATGGAACCTGGCAGGACCATTTCAGGAAATGCCGGCATTTTAGTCACAAAAGTTCAATACCTTAAAAAAGGTGGTGATAAAGTATTTGCTATAGTAGATACAGGTATGCATCACTTGATCAGACCTGCCTTGTATGATGCACGGCATTTTATTTGGCCGGTGACGTCTGGTATTCAAATCAACAATCCGGAGAATAAGCGGATCATTGATCAAAATGATCCTGATCTGGTTAATTATGATGTTGTGGGACCAATATGTGAATCCAGCGATTATTTGGCCAAAGGCAGGGCCCTGCCACCGTTAAAACGAGGTGATCTCTTGGCAATTTATACAGCGGGTGCTTACGGTATGGTGATGTCGAGTAATTACAATGCTTTACCACGTCCAGCTGAAGTGATGGTTGAGAAAGATCAATTGTTCCTGATCAGGGAGAGAGAATCCTATCATGATCTTCTAACAAAAGTAGTTAAGAAAAAACTATAATCTGGCTCATTGTACAATAATGGGTCAGCAACAGTTTTCCCCCAATTATATTAATTGTTTCCTGGTATATTTTTGAAATTATACAGAATAATATTTGGCATATTCTCTAATTGCGAAATATTAAACTGAATCCTCGATAAATCTATCGATCTTTTCTCCGTATAATACCATATTATCAATATTTTATATTTATAGCTTATTTATTAAAATATTTTTAATAATTTTGCGCATTATTGCAACAATGCAATGAAACCTGCGTATAAGCAGGTGTAATAAGTACACTAAACTATATTAATTAAAAAAATGAAAAAGTTGACACTGTTTACAATGTTGGCAATTAGCGGAATGGCATTATCTGTATCAAACAGTAAAGCAGCTACAGGCGTATCTGGTGATAAGGAATCACGAACAATTTTAATTCAGGAGGATCTGAAAAAAGAAGAAATTGGTATTATCGAAAACTATCTGGATAAAAACCAGAAAACCGATGAAAAAGACGAAGTAAAAATTCTCATTTATTCTGAAGATGGTGAATTAATTTTTTCCGGTTTATCCGGTTCAGAAGAATCGAAATCACTGATGTTTACTTCTGATTTCCTTTTTAACCTCGAAGATCAGGTGATTTACCTGAAAAACTAAAGTACCTCATTAAGCGACATTGGTTAAGGGTAAAACCCTCCAATGTTAAAGCTTTCAAAACTTATCCTACACCCGAAATCCAACAATCATAATATCATCAAGCTGTTCCTGATGGCTTTGCCAATGGGTCAGGGTTTGATCCAGTTCTTTTAACTGTAAAGAACCATCCTTATCACTGATTTGTAAAAGCATATTTCGAAATCTGTGATACATGAATTTATCATACCCCCCGGGTCCACCAATCTGGTCAGCATACCCATCAGAAAAAAGATAAATCATGTCTCCTTTTTGAATGTCAATTTCATGGTCATGGAATTGCTGTAGCGTCTTTTTATAATATAATCCAATAGGAAATGGATTTGCGGGTATTTTATGAACCTGTTGTTCTCTGACATAGTATAATGGGCTGTTTGCACCGGCAAAATTCAGCTTCATATTCGTTCTGTCTATGATACATAATGCTATATCCATGCCATTGCTGAGACTAGCCTCTTTTTCCAATTGATTCAATTCTTTTACTAGATTATAATTAAGGCGATCCAAAATTTGTGCAGCATTAAGACAATCTACGTTGGCAACACTTTGGTTGATCAAGTGATTGCTGATGATTGACATAAAAGCTCCACTAACACCATGCCCAGTGCAATCCACTACAGCTACAATAATTTTATCATCTACCTGATCAATCCAATAAAAATCACCACTTACTACATCTTTGGGTTTATCCAAAATAAAAGCATCTTCGAAATATTTATGGATATATGACCGTGAGGGTAAAACTGATTGATGAATTACTTTAGCCGCTTTGATGCTGTCTTTCATATCCTTGAAGAGCATTTCAATTTTTTTTCCTTGTTCCTTTATTTCAAAATTAGCTTTTTGCAAATTTTCAGTCTGAATGGAAAGCTCTTCAGTCCTGTTTCTTACAAGCATTTCAAGTTTTCTTTGTTGTTGCTTGCTTATTATCCCTTTTATAAGGAAATAGATAATGATAGTTGTAGTTAAAATTACCAACAACCGAAACCATAATGTCTGATAATAGGCAGGCAAAATTTTGATGGTCAAAGCCGTACCGGTTTCATTCCAAACTCCATCATTGTTACTGGCTTTTACCCGGAATGTATATGTGCCTGGGTTCAAATTGGTATAGGTGGCATTTCTTTTAGCACCTGAATATATCCAGTCCTTATCAAAACCCTCCATATAATATGCATACTGGTTTTTTGCAGGTGATTGATAATTTAGAGCTGCGAATTCGAAAGTAAGTACCGAGTATTCATAATCAATTTTCAGTTCTTTGGTCTGGGAAATATGTTTTTGCAGTGGTGAATCAGCAGTGCCAATAGGCAATGGCTGATTAAATATTTTAAAATCCGTGATCACTACAGGAGGGACAAATTGATTGTACATAATATCTGATGGATCAAACAGGTTAAATCCTTTTGCTCCTCCGAAGATGAGTTCTCCGGTTGAAAGTCCTATGCAAGCGTGGTTTTTAAATTCATTACCCTGTAATCCATCAAAAGTATCGTAATTCCTGAAGGTGACATTTTCATAATCAAATTTGGACAGTCCATGACTTGTACCCAGCCATAAATATCCATTTTCATCTTCAACCATACTGTAAATAGCGGCACTTGGCAGGCCATCTTTCACATGAAAAGATTTGAACTTTCTGGTTTTTGGGTCAAAAAGGTTTAAACCATCAGCAGTACCTATCCAGATCCTGTTTTTGCTATCCATCATCATCATATATATCTGGTTATTACTGATGCTTTGAGGATCACTGGAATTATGTGAATAGTTTATGATTTCACCAGTTTCGCGATTCATCAGGTTAAGTCCATCCCATGTACCCACCCAAAGGTTACTGTCATCATCTTCCAGCATACTGCCCACATAATTTTTCATCGCTCCATTTGGAATATGATAAGGGATAAACTTTTTTTGTTTTTTGTCAAAAAGGGTAAGCTCTTTTACTGTTGCTACCCATAAGTTATCCTTTGAATCATTGTACATGTGTATAATACAGTCATCCATCCAGATCGCTGAATCATTATGATCGCTATATTTATAGTTAATAAACCTGTGCTTTTCTTTGTCATATAAACTGATTCCGCCTTCCCAATGACCTAACCAAATATTACCTTGTTTATCTTCCACAATTCTGATTACTATATCTGAACCCATGGAATATGGATCATTGGGATCATAACGGACATGATTAAAGTGGTTGTTTTTTCGGTCAAAAATATTCAATCCACCTCCATCAGTTCCAATCCAGATATTAGCATCATGATCTTCCCAAAAAAATAGTATATTATTGTTCGAAAGGCTATTATCATTGAATAAATTTACTTTATAATGGTCAAATCTTTTTTCATCCACATAATTAATGCCGCTATTGTATGTGCCTAACCACATTTTATGATGATTGTCTTCCCAAAATGAATATACTGAATTGAACGTTAGGGAAGAAGGGTCTCCGGAATCGCTAGAATAATTGTGGAAAATCCCGTTGTCATAATCAAAAATGCTAATACCTCCGTTCATTGTGCCTATCCACAAACGTCCTTTCTCATCTTCATACATTCGATGTATGGCATTTTTTGGCAAGCTATTTGGCTGATTTTTTTGATGTTGGTATTTTAGAACTTTGCGGTTATCCCTATCATATAATATTAACCCCTCCTCCATAGTAGCCATCCATAATAGATTTCGGCTATCTTCATGAATTTGGATAACAGACTTTACAGAAATATGGGGTTGTGGAATGAGTTGACGTTTTTCAGTATTATAGGTAAAGATATCATACAGTGAAACTACCCAGTAGGTGCCCCTTTTATCTTGATAAAATTCTGTAATGTCGTCAGGGAAAGTATCGTACAAATAGAATTTCTCATTTTGTTTGTTAAATAAATATAATTGATCAAGGTTAACTGCCCAAATATTTAATTCCCGATCTACATAGGTAGTTGTTTCTAACCCTCTTAACTCTTCCTGATTAATAAAAATATCCAGATCTCTGTTATACCTTGACACACCTTTATTGGTTGAGATCCAAAGTACATGATTTTCATCTTCAAACAGATGGCTCACATTACTGCCAACCAGAGATAAACTGTCTTCCGGATGATTTTTATAGATGGTCATGGTATAACCATCATATTTGTTCAGACCATCGGCAGTGCCAAACCACATAAATCCCTGATGATCTTGATAAATGGCTTTGACATGGCTAAAAGATAATCCTTCTATTATCTGGTTAAAACGAAGATTAGGCCTTTGGGCATAACCTGAAAGGCAGCAAAATATACCAATTAAAAGGACGAAGAATTTTCCCCTAATCCAACAGAACATAAAATAATATTTAATAATTTATAAAATTAGTACAACTATAGTTAAGTTTTGGGTTATTTACCATGAAAATAATACATGTAGGTATAACGGCTCTTGTGATTTCATTATTTCCGGGCTAAACACCAGATCAATAATTATTTGTAAATATTATTTTAAATAGGTGGATCAATAAAAAGGGTGTCTCATCGAAACACCCTTTTTAAACTCAATTACCAATAATAATCCTAATTACATTTGCTTTGCAAACGATAAATAAAAGTATTAACCTTTATTTGTACCAAAAATGACTTCCATTATAATTTATTAACATTATATAATCTAAACATCAAATCCTTTAGTTGATCGGTTCGAACATGATGGCTATACCGCCGCTCGCCGCCAAATTCACCTGAAAGGTATCATCTGAACTCACCTCTTTTTCCCTGATAGTATAGGAGGTAGGTTGATGGATATAATGAGCATCTTTACCATCCTCGTAAATGGTGGCTTTATACCTCTTATTATCCAGAAAATCGAGTTTGATTGAATAATTCCGTTCATTCTCATTGGTAATTCCTCCCAAAAACCAACGTTCACTACCTCTTTCTTTTCTGGCTATCGTGACGAATTCACCAATTTTCCCATCAATTACCTTTGTGGTTTCCCAATCCACACCAACATCTTTTATAAATTGAAATGCAGGATGCCCCTCATAGTTTTCTGGTAAATCACAGGCCATTTGCATAGGAGAATAAATTACCACATAAAGTGCCAATTCTTTTGCTAATGTATGTGGAATCTGGTTATCTGGTTGGGTAGGGATTTTTATATCAAATACTCCCGGGGTGTAATCCATAGGCCCTGAAAGCATCCTTGTGAATGGCAAAATGGTGACGTGATCAGGCTGATTTCCTCCTGGGCCTCCCCAGGCATTGTATTCCTGCCCCCTGGCACCTTCACGCGATACAATGTTGGGATAAGTACGGCGTTCGCCGGAATCTTTAATAGGTTCATGAGCTACTACAGCGATTTTGTGTTTTGCTGCCAGTTCGATTACTTTTTTAAAATGATTAACATAAAACTGTCCATGATGATATTTACCATTCGGAAGTGTATCACCATGTTCTACATAACCGGTTTTTACAGCCTTCATTCCATGTTTTTCCAGGAATGCATAAGCAGCATCCAGCTGTCTTTCATAGTTATCAACATCGGCACCTGTTTCATGATGCCCAACAATATAAACACCCTTTTCTTTGGCATACCGGGACAATTCATCTATATCATAATCAGGGTAAGGTCGTGTAAAATCGAATTTATGACCTTCGGTCATCCAATCGCCATCCCAACCATAATTCCAACCCTCAACCAAAACACCATCAAAACCATGTTTTGCAGCAAAATCAATATATTTTTTCGTGCGTGCTGTGGTAGCACCATGTATTGGCCCCTGATGCCAGGTTCCGGTATTGATATGCATGTCCCACCAAATGCCCACATACTTTCCTGGTTTGAACCAAGAAACATCACCCAGTTTATTAGGTTCATTTAAGTTTAAGATCAGATAGGAGGTGATCAGATCTCCTGGCTTTTCAGCTATCTGCAATGTTCTCCACGGTGTTGCAAACGGTGCTTCTACATAAGACCTCACATTGTTGGTAGTACTCCAGGGCACAAGGTGGCAATGAAGGGTATTATTTCCTATTCCTTTCAGGTACAAACTTGAAAACTCCTGAATCGCAGCTTCATGTATGCTGATATATAAGCTATCTTTGGTTTCAAGTGTAAGTGGTGTATGAACATAGTCCAGATCGTTGATAGGGTTTTTCTGATATAAATATTCATATCGATTAGAAGCATAAGCTGGTGTCCACCAAGCTTGATGATTTTCGGGAAATTTAAAGGTGGTAACTTCTTCCATTATTTCAAATTCCTTTAGGTTTTCCTGTTGTGGAAATTCATACCTGAACCCAAGCCCATAATCATAAACCCTAAAAATGATATTCATTTTTCGCTTCAGACCCTTTTTTTCCTGCAACTCCACCTTTAACTCGTTGTAATAGTTTCTAATCTGTCTTTCTTCACCCCATGGCTGTTCCCAGGTTTCGTCGAAGCTTGAATTGCTTGTATTTACTATTTTGAAATTCCTATCAAGATGAGAGCCATTCAATTCAAATCCTAAAAGTGAAGTATCAACGGCTAATTTATCCGCATATCTTACAACATATTGTGGACGGCCATCATCGGTCAACAAAAATTCTACTTTCACCTTATTTTCCGGAGAGGTTATATCAATTCCTTTCTTTCCAGAATTACAAGCTCCAGCTATTGTTATCAGGAACAACATGACATATGTATTTTTCATTTTTTGTTTTTATTTATAGTTATAATTCCATTACCGGTTATCATCTCAATTGAGAAGACCCGGTTACTACACTTTTCGGTTCCATTTCCAAAATCAATCCCTGATTGGGCAATAGTTCCATTTTCTTGATATTTTTAAAGTCATTGAATGATTTTCCAGAAATAGCATCTTTTGCAGCATTGTGCCCTGTGGTAACTTCAGTAAAGCGGGTCATGTCCAACTCTACTGTTGATGCATTATTGTTCAGGATCACTAATACCGTTTCATTATCCAATATTCTGCTGTATACATACACATTTTCATATGGCACATAATGCTTCAATTCTCCTTCTATTACTGTTTTATTATTTTTTCGCCAGTTGAGCAATTTTCTCAAATGGTCGAATGCTTCATTTTCTTCATCTGTTCTACCGTCTTGGGTAAATGCATCCCTGGCGTCGCCTTGCCAGCCACCAGGGAAATCCTCTCTGATCACACCGTGTTCCTGGTGACCTTTCATCAAGATCTCCGTGCCGTAATAAATCTGCGGTTTGCCTCGGGTAGTGGTCAGGAAGGTCATTGCCAGTTTATATTTGTCCAAATCGCCATCGAGTGTATAGAATATCCTGTCCATATCATGATTATCGGCAAATATTTTATTGTTTTCAGGTTTATAATATAAGAAATCCCTGCTGAGAACACGGTATAATTCATAGATGTTACCATCTTTTTTAAAAGCACGGTGTATGGCATTGCACAATGGAAAGTCGGTCATTGCTACTTTTGAATTGAAACCATCTGCATCACTTGCTTTTTCCGACCACCATGACTCCTGAGCTTCATTATCTACCCAGGTTTCACCGACTATATAAAAATCCGGATATTCGGCTTTCACTCTTTGAGCCCATTCGATCATCATTTCCCTTTTGTTGTAGGGATATGTGTCTTGTCTGATACCATCTAGACCTGCATATTCGATCCACCATATGCTATTTTGAATGAGGTAATTCGCCATGAAAGGATTATCATGGTTCAAGTCGGGCATTTGGGTTACAAACCAACCATTAACCATTCCTGTTTTATCACTTTCGGTAGCATAAGGATCTGAAATAGAAGCCATGGCATGATTGGTTATTTTAATGTCCGGATAATTATTGATCCAATCATTAAAAGGTTGATCTTTCATCCACCAATGTTCACTACCGCAATGATTAAAAACCTGATCCATCACCAACTTCATATTCTTTTGTTGAAGCTGTTTCGAAAGCATTTTATAATCTTCATTGGTGCCATAACGTGGATCGACCAGATAATAGTCAGTAGCGGCATAACCATGGTAAGAAAACTCAGGCATATCGTTAATCAACACCGGGTTCAACCAAAGGGCAGTTACTCCAAGATCTTCCATATAATCCAATTTGGATATGATCCCTTTTAAATCACCGCCATGACGACCTCCATAAAAGGACCTGTTTTTGCCTTCTTTTAGTCCCTTCACTACATCGTTTGATTCGTCCCCGTTTACAAACCGGTCGGGAGTGATCAGGTAAACGACATCAGCGTGCGTCAATCCTCTTTCTGGCTTATCTTCACGTGCTTTTAACTCATATTGATAGCTTCTTTTTTTATTTTTTGGTCCCTTGAAGTCAATTGAAAAAAATCCTGGTTTGCTCTGCTGATTGATCTTAAGATCGAGAAACAGATAATTTTTACTATCAGCTTTATGAACCTTCTCCAATGATACATCCTGATGATCGATATTAACTTCCATTTCACCTACACCAGGGCCATACACCAACAATTGAAGTTCATTATTTTCCATTCCCACCCACCAAAATGGCGGCTCTATTCTATTTACCTCATTTTTTTGAGCATTAGTGACAGTAAATAATAAGCTGGCGACAACCAGTAAAAGAAGTTTATTCTTAATAATATCTCTCCACATAACCTTACAACTTTTAGTTTTTCATGATTTTATGCCTGTAAATACGTCCCGATATTTGTACTTCTGCTATATAAATGCCTGATGGTAAACCACCCAGATCTAAATAATCCTGATGGGAATTTTTAATTTTTTGGCCTGCCATTGTCCACAATGTAATCTGTTCGAATTTTCCTGTTTCAACTTGTATGTTCAAAAGATCATCAACAGGATTTGGAAAAATCCTGATATACTGGTGAACAGATGGAGAAGTGGAAGTAACAGGGCTCTTTATGGGATAATCGATCAATATCCTGTATTCACCCGGATCTAATGTGAGGTTATAAGTTGAACCTGAAGGATTGATTGCAGTGCCTCCCTTATAATAATCATACCAGGTGCCGGCATGTGGAAGTGATACTGTCACGGAAGTTTGTGAAAGCCCAAAATTGGCTATCAACCGGGCGCTCATTTCTTCAGGAGCTGATGGGTTCACGGAAAATGATTTGCTGGTCAGGTTGATTTGTTTGACCAGGTTATTGCCACCAATAAAATCTACAGTACCATTTCTAAATACCTCATATTCTTTTCTCAGTTCCAATAGGTTAGCAGTATGATCGAAGAGTGATTTTCTATTGGGTTCACTGAGATAGTTCCACCGAGGGGGTTTTGCTGATACTCTGCAATCATTATTAATGGTACCATTATCACATAGATTAATACTCAGGTCATATCCCATTTCACCAAATTGCCATAACATTTTTGGTCCCGGAATCAGGTAAAACATCAGTGCAGCAGCTTCCATTCTTTCCAAAGCAGTTGCAGGGTTTTTTGTATCATAGTTTCCAGATGCATTTCCGAAATTTAAATTGCGGTACATCATTCTTTCCTCATCGTGGCTTTCCATGTACCCAATCACGTGAGGCACACTCCACGAACGGGTGCCGTGATAAACCCACCTGATGTCATTATCTGCCGAATGGCCCATGGTATTTTGATTGTAGGCATGATTGAGATTCCCCCAAAATAGCATACCCAATCCTTCATCTGACCTGTATTCAGCCAATTCTTTTTCTTCTGTGTTATCTGCAAAGTGTTCGAGAATAACATAAGCATCAGGTGAATAACCCCATATTTTATCGGCCATGCGTTTTAAAAGGGCTATTCTGGAAGCATCTCTATTTCCCCATTGGCCTACATTACTTCCGGAATTTACCTGGGTAAACCCTTTGGACAGATCGTACCTGAACCCATCCACTTTAAACTCGTTTAGCCAGTAATGATTTACCGTATCTAAATAATCCTGGGTATATTGGCTCTCATGGTTCATATCAAAAAAGACATTATAGGGATGAGTAGCATCGGTATTGAACCACTTATTATTAGCGGTAGGTTTTAATGAAGTAAAATTAAAATCCATCAGAACATAAGGATTGGGCATGTCATGATGGTTCATTACAATATCAAGGATTACAGCAATACCTTCTTGGTGGCACCTATCGATGAATTCCTTCAGATCATTTTTAGGGCCATAATATTTATCAGGAGCGAATTTAAAGGTTGGATTGTATCCCCAGCTATCGTTGCCGTTAAACTCCATCACAGGCATCAACTCGATCGCATTTACACCTAATCTTTTAAAATAGCCAATGGTATCTGTTAAATTTTTATACGTTCTGCCATTTTCACCAAAAAAATCCCTGATTAGCACTTCATATATGATCAATTCTTCTTTGGGTGGTTTCTGAAAGTTCTGCACCTGCCATTGATAAGGTGTTTGAGCGGTTTGAAACACAGAAACCCTGTTAAAATACCATTTGTCTGAAAGGGCTTTTGCTGGATATGGTTTCAAATTGGGGTAGGAGGTGGCAGGAATATACTGATCATTAGGATCCAGTATTTTGTCGGCAAAAGGGTCAGCTAATCGCAGGGATTCATTGACTAAATATTGATAACCATATTCCGTTCCTGAGTTTAGATTTGATATTTCCAACCAAAAATATTCACCGTCTTTTTTCATCTGGTAATTTGGATCAATCTCCCAGTTGTTAAAATCTCCCAGAACATATACAGATGCTTTACCCGGGGCCAATAAACATAATGTCACTTTAGTATCGTCCTCATGATAATTGATGCCTGCAATGATTCCTCCTGGACGGCTTTGTTCAATACTGGGTGAACTAATAATGTAAGTGAACGTAGCTTCGCTCACATTGGTGCCGTCTGTGGCTATGATTTTCACAAGATGTTGCCCTTTTGTATTATTAACGGTATGGCTATATTCATACTGTGAAATGCCATTCTTGGTATCGACAAGTATGTCATCGATATATAATTCAAAATTGACATTTACCGGCGTTTCTGCTTCGATCAGGATCTCCTCACCTAAAGTTGTAAAAGTGGATTGTTGAGTAGGGGAGAGCAGTTTGACTAAAAAACCGCCATCCCAAATATCTGCGAGGTAACCAGTTGTTTGGCCGTTGGACCAATCATTTCCCTTGAGCAAAATACCCATTTTGGTTTCAGAGCTAATATCATCGCTAAAGAATTCGGAAGGTGTAAATACTAGTGTGAAAATTGTTTTTCCATCTGAAATAGATTTAGTGAATTTAGCATGATCTGTTAAAGTGGAATTAGTATTGGCGGGATTGATGTTGTATTTAGCATCAATATCAGAATTAGGTATCCATACCCAAGCAAAAGCTTCAGTGAGGTTGGCCAAAGGAGTACCTGTGACATCGTAAGTTATGGTGATTTCATCATTGTATCTAAATAAGACAGGGGATATATCAGGTTGAATGGCTTCTTGTGCCCATACACCTATAGAGAGGAATAATAGTAAAATAAACAGGTAGAGTAATTTCATAAAGTAATAATTCTAAAATTCAGTATGAATAAATATGAAGAAAATAAGTAAAACAGAGAGCAGTAGATGTCCTGCTCTCTGTTTTTTGATGATCTTATTTTAATAAGAATACATAATGTCCTGTTAAATCATTGAACTTCACAAAGTAAGTGCCTGCCTCAACAAAAATATTTGGGCCACCATTGGTTCCTTTTCCAAATGGGAAAGAATCAGCACCCCAATTAAAGTCCCAACTACTATTTCCTCTAAACTTTAATTCGCCTTCAGGTAATTCAACATCATCTAAAATCCAAATGTGAGGATCATAAGCGGTTTGTGTTAAATTCAAATCTTCTCCCCAACCATTAAATTCCCCAATCAATCCAATAGAAGTATAAGCAGTAGCTCCTGATGCATCATATGGTTCCAAAGAATAAGTGACTTCTTTGGTATTAATTGTAAAAGTAAAATATCCGTCTGAAGGTACCCTTATATCACTTGAGCCGCCATCATCCTCAGCTAATTCGCCATCCACCAAACCAAACTGCAAATCCCAGGTTCCCAATTGTTTGAGTATTTTGAACCCGTTTTCTCTCATGTTGCCGGTATAGGTATATTCAAATACAGCAGGATCACCTTCATGGAACAGAACGTATTCGTAATTATTATTATCCCATTCTTTATTTCCAAGAATATTACCTACTATGTACATAGGTGCCACGGATTTAACTGAGGAATAGGTGGTAACGATAATGTTAACTGGATCTGAAAATAAAACTTCAACATTACTGTGCAGATTGGCTTTTATACGAATGCTGACTTCGCCTGTGGTTTCTGCTTCTACAAAATTTACAGCTGCATCATTTAATTCTTTTACAGTAATACGCTGCCTGTTTAAATTAGAAGTTACGATTTCAACAGGTTCTGCAAAATTATTTTCGACCATATCCATTTCCCAGGTATAAGTCACCGCTGCTGGAAACCCATAATCAGCAGCTTCCCATTCCAATACGTCAATAGGATTGTTCTGAGTTGCTTCAGTTAAAACATAGCTTGATCCCGCTGTGGGTACTAATATAACAGGTGGAGCGTATGTACTTACAATGGGTCCCAATGCATCCTCTTCACAAGCGGTAAAAGCAAATAAGAGAACCAGAAAGCTGAATATATATTTAAAATTTTTCATTTTCTTTTCTTGTTTAAGTTCTGAAGTGATAGTTAATAGCCCGTATTTTGCTTCAATTGAGGATTAGCACCTAAATCAGCAGCCGGAATTGGGAACAGGTTGAACTTTGAATTGGTGGATCTACCATCTCTTACAGCTCCTTTCCATGGCCACACATAATCACTTTGGCTAAATCGTCCAAACCGGATTAAATCGGTACGACGATGTGCTTCCCAATAAAGTTCACGAGCTCTTTCATCAATAATAAAATCAAGTGTAAGATTGGATTGGGTAATATTACCACTTGTATCCCCATATGCTCTTTGGCGTAACAGGTTGATGTAGTTAACAGCATTTGCCATACTACCGCCAGTTCCTCCACGTAAGACCGCTTCTGCATACATTAAGTATACATCGGCTAATCTATACATCGGGAAATCAGTATCAACAAATGTATCATCAGAACCCGGAACGTCATTTCTGGTTAAGTTTTTAAATTTCACAACACCATAACCTTGAAAGAAATCCGCTACATCATCTATTTCCAACTCGTGTCCTTCTGTCCAAAACATTTTTCTTGTATCGCTATCATTTTCAGGGAATTTTTCTACCAAAGCTTTGGTGGTTCTGTTTCCACCCCAAGCTGAAGCTGTTCCAAATAATTCTTTTACATCACCCCATTCACCATTTAATGCTGCAGCAATGATATAGGTTGTTCCCCCGTACCAGCGGGTATTATTACCATCAAAAACTATAGGGAAAATTATTTCCTCATCTGCCAGATGATTATCAGCTAAAAACAGGTATTGATAATTTTGTTCTAAACCGTAACCTGCTTCAATAATTTTATTGCAATAGGTAATACATTCAGTATATTTTTTTTGATTTGCACCTAAATATACTTCTGCATTAAGATACAATTTGGCGAGCAACATCCAAGCAGCAGCTTGGTCAGCTCTAGCATATTCATTGTTTCTGGGTGCGGCCAGATCAGCTTCTATATCAAGCAGCTCACTTTCGATGAATGCAAAAATGGTCGCTCTATCTGCTTGTTCAGGAAGAAAAGTACCACCGACCGGATCATTATCAGTTACAAACGGGATATTACCAAAAAGATCCAATCCATGCCAATAGCTTAGCGCCCTCAAAAAACGGGCTTCTGCCCTATACATTTTGATTTCTTCCCTCAGTGTGCCAGTTACACCTCTGTCATCCAGCCTGGCCTCTGATGTTTCTCTGATATATTCATTGGTCAATGCAATCTGATAGAACACTCTGTAATAGAGTGCAGTAATGAAAACATCGGTAGATGTCCAGGTTTGAAAATGATAATTTTTAATGGTCTGGTCATTCCAACTCACCAATGCTTCGTCTGTGGTCAGTTCCTGAGCCATCCAATAACCTCTTAAAAACTGTCCAAAACCTGAATCTATACCTCTGATATCTTCTTTACTACCTGGACCTTCTTGTCCACCTATAGATAGACCAGCATACAATCTGGCCAATACCTGCTTGTAAGATTCAGGATTTCTGAATACAGAAACTGAAGTTACTTCTGTTTCGGAAATAGGTTCAGTGTCAAGCTCATAACATGAACTTAAACTCAATACAGCGATTAAGAAAGCTACAATTGATATTTTATATTTATTGATATTCATGACTCGTATAATTTTAGAATAAGTTTAAGTTTACACCAACCAGGAAAACTCTTGGTCTTGGATACACATTATTATCTCTACCTTCAGTCACTTCAGGATCTAAACCTTTGTAGTTGGTAAATAGGAATGCATTTTGCACTGTAGCATAGAATCTTGCATTCAAGGGATTTCCTAAAATTTCTTTGAAGGTATACCCCAAGGTGATGTTATCGATCCTGGCAAAAGATCCGTTTCTGATATAATAATCAGACAGGTATTGGGCATTTCTGAATTGGGTGTGGTTGATATCTTCAACCATATTTAAAATGAACCCATTAACAAATGCATTAGAGATAAATCCTGCTGAAGAAGAAACATTGTTATAAACATAATTGCCTATATTGGCACGACCTGAAAAACTAAAATCAAGATCCTTAATAATGAGTTTTGAATGGAATCCCATAAATACATCTGATGATGGTTTCTTATAATGATATCTATCATCACCTGTTATTTGTCCATCCCCATTCCTGTCCACATATAATCCTTCGATTGGCCTTCCATCTTCATTATATGCCTGTTCGTATACGAAGAAAGTATAAGCGGGATGATTCAGGCTGTGGATCTGTATTGTATTACCAGTACCACCACTTACTTCCCCGACAAATACACCCTGATAATCTTCATTGTCAGTTACTGTAAGTTTTGTAATCTCATTTTTGTTATATGTAGCATTAAAGCCAACTTCCCAGGATACATTCCCAGTTTCAATTGGTCGGCCAAATATCGAAAATTCTACCCCACGATTTTCCAAATCACCTATATTGGTGAGTAATTCGTTGGTAAAATTGGTTCCAGCCGCCACAGGGATTAAATTTAGCAAATCCGTGGTTTTACGATAATAAACATCAATAGAACCGGTCAGTCGATCATCGAAAAAGCCATAATCGAGTCCGGCATTGTAAGTGGTTGTTTCTTCCCATTTTAAATTTTGATTATAACCTTCTGCACGCAGGGTATTGTACCAAGTATTGCCAAACAAATACCGCACATTATTTTCTCCATAAGTGTATCTGGCCAAATAGGGGTAATCACCCTGATTAATGTTTTGTTGACCAGTAATACCATAACCTATTCTCAATTTAAGGTCAGAAAATAGCTTTGAATCGTTCATCCAGGGTTCTTTTGCGATTTGCCAAGCCACTGCTGCTGATGGAAAAGTACCCCATCTACTATCTTTATGAAATCTGGAAGTGCCATCCTGACGTAAAGTAAAAGTTAGCAAATAACGATCTAGAAACGTGTAATTCAACCGCCCGAATACAGACCTAAGGTTGTTTTCTGTTTTGTAATTGACAGTATCTCTTAATATTGTTTCTCTGTTGGCAGTAGACTCAAAATTAAATTCTTTTCTGCCAAAATGTTGTTCGGCATAGCCCGCTGTCACATCAATTTTACTTAAGATGGCAGGGATTTCTTTATTATAATTCAGGTAGAAGTCCATAACCACGTTTTCTTTTGATTGTGAATAAGGTCGGAAGCTTCCACCCGAACGATCTAATGCGGTCCATGAAAAATTGGAATTTTCGGCCACGATAACCATGCCTTCACTGGAAGAATAATCATAACCAATATTATAATTGGCTTTTAGTTCAGGTAAAAATGGCAGTTGATATTCTAAATGAAGGTTGCCGATACTTCTTTTTACAGTAGATCTGTCTGATCGGTCATATAACTGGCTCATGGGATTTGGAATTGCCACCGTGCTGGGGTTTTCACCTGACATCCAAGTATACCATCCACCATAATCACCGGATTCATTATAAATAGGTTGAGTAGGATCAAATTGAATAGCAGCACCAATTGCTCCCTGATCTGCAAATCTATTCTTATTGTAAACACCTTTTAGATTAAGATCAACACTCAAGGTATTATTCAAAAACTTTGGATTAATACCGATAGAGCCGGTAAATCTTTTGAAATTGGAAGTTTTCAAAATTCCATCCTGATCAGTGTAGCCCACCGAAGCTCTATAAGGAAGATTATTAAAAGCTCCAGTTACACTCAAGTGGTGATCCTGACCGATAGAATTTCGGAAAATCTCTTCTTGCCAGTCAGTATTGGCATTTCCCAATAATGGAACCGCATTTGGATGATTTTCTGCTATAAATTCTCTGAATTCATCAACCGGAAGCACATCGATTTTTTTATCTATGCTATTAAATGTCATAAAACCATTGTAATTCACATTAATTGGCTTTCCTGTCAAACCTTTTTTTGTTGTGATAATGATTACACCATTTGATGCTCTAGAGCCATAAATAGCAGTGGCAGAGGCATCTTTTAACACGGTAAAAGTTTCAATATCATTTGGGTGAATAGAACTTAAAGGATTGCCCATGCCAGAAATCCCTTCCGTGTCAACAGGTACACCATCGATCACGATCAATGGATTGTTACTAGCGGATAAAGATGAGCCACCACGAATTCTGATCTGTGCACTGGAACCAGGTTGTCCACCAGCAGTGGTGATTTGCACACCTGCCATTCTTCCTTGCATAATTTCTTCGGGTGTAATAGGAGCACCTCTGTTGATCTCATCAGCTCTTATGGCCGTAACTGATCCAGTGGCATCTTCTCTCCTCACTTCTCCATAACCAATCACCACAATTTCTTGTAATTGATGAATGTTGGAAGCCAACCGTACATTAATGATGGACTGGTTGCCTACAGCTACCTCTTCGGTGAGATAGCCAACGAATGAGAATACAAGTACATCCTCAGGCAAAACCTGCAACTGATATTCTCCATCTACATTAGTAACAGCTCCCGTGGTTTTTCCTTTTACCATAATATTTACTCCCGGAATTGCTGCGCCTTCAGCCGCATCAACGACTTTACCTGAAACTGTTCTTTCCTGGGCAATGGAAGAATAACCAACACCGAGGAAAACAATCAGAAAGCCTAACTTAAATACATTGTATAGGTTTTTCATAAAATTAGATTTATTAGGTACTTTTTTATTAATCCGTTAAAACACTTATATATTATCAGGTCTTAATTATAATTTTAATAACTGATTACACAAACAAATGTGAAACACTAACCTATGATTTTCAAGAAAATTGCTGAACAATTTGTTATCAAAGTAAAACCCGGATTGTCTTTATATTCATTCGTTTCGCTCAAAAATGCCTTTAGAATGGTTTAAAATTGATTATAAAGGTTAGCAAAAGGTTAACAGATAAAAATAAAAGGGTTAATATGGAGTCAATATTTAGTAAATAATATATGAGTGAATATCAGACGATTAACCTGCTGATAACCGAAATAACTTTATCATATGATTTCTTTTCATTTTTAAATACAAGTTAATTATGAGTTTTCCAGCCAAAAACATAAATTGCACATATATCCCTCTATATGTATTTAAATTATCTGATACCCGCTATTGCATTGCTCGTACTTGTCATTTGGATAGTAAAAGTATTCTTTGATACCTTCAGCTTGTTCTTTAAATATCACTCTCGAAATATCATTAACAAACATTTTCTATTCCAGGAATTGCAACCTGAGTATAAATTGCCAATTGAAGCCAGGTTTTCTTACTATCAAAGCTTGAATGTAGCAGATAAAAAACTTTTCGAAAGAAGGGTACAAAAGTTTATCAATAAGAAGGTTTTTGTACCCCGTGGGGATTTAAATACAGTTACACCTGAAATGAAAGCTTTAATTGCCGCATCTGCAATTCAGATCACATTTGGTTACCCATCGGTATATTTCGAGTATTTCTGGCGAATATTGGTATATCCCGATCAATATTATTCCAATATTACCCGCCTCTATCATCAGGGTGAGGTAAATAGCAAAGGTTTTATCGTGCTGTCTTGGGAAAACTTTCAAAAAGGTTATGAAAATGGCACTGATGGTAGAAATTTAGGTTTGCATGAAATGGCACATGCACTTCAACTTGAGAACTCCATTGTCAATTTTGAATATGATTTTATTGATTTCGAAGCTTTAAAGGCTTTTGATGTAGCTGCCAGAAAAAAAATGGAGAAAATACGATATCAGGGCTCAGATTTTTTCCGTCCGTATGCTGCTACCAACCGTTCAGAATTCTTTGCAGTTTCAATAGAGAATTTTTTTGAAAGGCCAGGTTTATTCAAAGCATACAATTCCGGGCTATATGATCTTTTGACTATGATATTGCTACAAGATCCTTTGAAAATTTCAAAAGGCATTACAATTGAAATTTCAAAATAGCAGATCATCAGGATCATTTACCAATCTTCGGTAAGTCTAATGACAAAACTACCTTCTGTGATAGCAATTTCCTCATCGTCATCATATTGCGCAACTTTGCATTGGAATGTTCCAGTAACTCTAAAAGCTTTGGCATAATACATAGAGATGTCATTTTCAACTGTTAAAATTTGGATCCAGCTATTGGTTTGATTGGTAACATACTCTGAAAAATATGCCTTTTCTCCTTCTCCATAATAAAATTCAGCTTCTGGGAAACCCTGTCCTGATTCAATACCAATTGATTTTTTGTCCCAGCTCTGAATATCAGCGGCTGTTACCCAATTATTTTCGGAATTGCAGATATTAAGGGAAGCAAAATTGGTATTATCCAACGGTGGCAGACTGATGCAGGCGCAATCTCCACATGAACTATGGCCAGGTTCATTTACTTCGAAATGTTTCCAAACGCCATTGGCTTTGAACCTTATGTAATACTTTTTGAATACTTCGAGCTCAGTCAGATAGGTAAATTCAGGCCCTGTGGCAGTTGATTTTCCCACTTGCACGACCACACGCCCTGTTCCTGCACCATCAGGCACTTCTGTTGTCAACACAGTTTCAGATGCTGTGACCACAGATGCTACTTTATTGTTAAATTTCACGATATTATCAGAGGCTTCTGTACTAAAACCACTTCCCTTTATGGTCACTCTTGTACCGGCAATACCGCGCAGTGGTGTAATTTCTGATATTTCAATTTGATGATCTTCTGGAGTTGCTTCCTGATCCTTGCTACAGGAATTGAACAAAACTAAAAGAAGGACCAACAGGAGTTGACTAAATGGATAATGATTTTTCATGTCAATATTTTGTTGTACAATATAATGTTTAGACTAAAATATTAAAAATATATTAATTACGCAAGACATTGTACACTTATCCAGGTTTATGATGTTAGAAGGTGCGCGGATGGCACCAGCTTGTTATATTAGTCTACATCTCATTTTTTACCGATTGTCATGAAACAGCACCACTACATCTTTAGTCAATGATTATTTTAACATTTTTAATCACTGCCTGTTGATTATCAATGAATAATATATTTGCAACGGTACAAAGGTCATATAAGCAAATTATAAATGGTATTGGTTTTTTGCCCACCATAATCTCCACAGGTTTGGTTTTATTTGCTTTTGCATTGATAGCCATTCAACAAACAGAATTAGGAACTGAAATCCTGGCCGCTCTAAATTTTATTCAGCTTCAAGAACCTGATACAGCACGGGCACTTTTGGCTGCTTTGTTGGCAGGCATCATATCTTTAACTGTTTTCAGTTTCTCAATGGTGATGGTGGTGGTAAATCAATCCGCTTCCAACTATTCCCCAAAAGTGATTGAAGGGTTTATCAACAAAAGGGTGAACCAGATCATTTTAGGTATTTACATAGGCACCATTATTTTTATAATAATTGGTTTGTCTCAGGTGAGGGGTGATGAAAATTTTGGAGAAGTACCTCATTTTAATCTTTTTACAAGTATCATATTAATGGTAGTTTGTATTGGATTATTTATTTTGTTTATTGAAAACATATCCAATTCGGTAAGAATAAACAACATTGTAGAAAGTATTTTTTTAAGATCCCGAAGAGTTCTTTTAGAAAACAATAACTATCATCAGGAAATTGACCCTGACAATCAAGATTGGTATTTCTATAAGGCAGATGAAGGCGGCTATTTTCAAAGTATAGCAATTAAAAGATTACTTAAAATTTTGAAATCAAGAAGCTTAGTGCTGAAAGTAATTCCCTACTATGGTGATTATCTCCATAATGAATACCTACTTTTCTGCCTCAATAAAAAAGTGGATGATATAAAACTATTAAATATGATCAGGGGCTCATTTAATATCTTTTCTGGTGAAAATGTACAAGAGAATTATTTTTATGGCTTTAGACAACTTAGGGAAGTAGCCGTTAAAGCACTGAGCCCTGGTATAAACGACCCGGGTATAGCCATAATTTGTTTAGATTATCTTTCCGAGCTGCTAGCCATCTATATGGATCATGAGACAAAAATCAGTATTAAAGGGGAAGATGGGAAAGCGATAATAATTTTAAAAAGGCACAGTTTTTCCACAATGATCAACTTGACTTTGGGCCCAATAGCCTCTTATGGGAAAAAGGATTATTTGATTTTATGCCATATTTTAAAGGTGGTTGGTAATCTCTATCTTTATGACAAAATTTTGGAAAACAAAAATTGCATAATTGCTCATGCTAAATCTGTACTGGATGCTGGGAATAAGGGTATTTCATCGGCATTAGAAAGGGCTTGTTTGAATGATGTGGTTAAGGAACTTAATAAAAGCAACTATTTCGATCTGAAACTACTGGAGATTGAACAGTAAAATGCCTCTGTTAATACTATTGATTAACAAAAAAGAACAGAACCAGAAAAACTCAGAAATTCCGATTTGTTAATGAAGAATTCTGAATGACGATTTACGATTATTTTTAGGGCAATAAAAGTGAATCAGCTTTAAATGAGGCGAGGGTGAACGATGGATATTTATTGAAGCATTACTCCTGATCATTTCCCTAAATACCCATAATAAAATCACTGAGACTTCCATTGTTGGGGATATTCAGTTTTTTTCTTAGCCTGGTACGTGATACCTTAATGCTGTCGGTGGAAATACCTAATATGGAAGCACATTCTGAAAGATTCAGGTTCAAGCGAATCAAAGCACAATGCCTCAGTTCCTGGGTGGTAAGATCCGGATAATTGATTTTTAACTTTGCATAGAACCCGGTATATACTTGTTCGAAATACAACTTGAAATCTTCCCAGTCCTTATCCAGTTTAAAACTGTCATCAATCAGCCTGAGGGATTTCTTTAATTCATTATGCACCGTTCCATTTGGGGATTTTACTATTACTTCCAATTTATTCCTCAAATCCCTAAGTGTGGTATTCTTTTGAAGTATATTCAGGGTATGAGTGGTAATTTGTTTATTCTTAAAATCAATCTGATCCTGCAACTGCTTTTCCTTCAAATGCAGGAATTTTAGATCGGCTTCCGTGAGCGCGTGTTGTGACTCATATACCACTTTGTTTTTCTCCAAAAGTTCTTCTTTCTGCCGAATGATTTTGTTCTTTTGTTCTATAATTTCATTCTTTTGCCGGTTGATTTCTTCCGTTCTGTCTTCTATTACCTTTTGCAGTTTCCTTTTCTGCCTGATGAGGTGTTGATTGTAAAACTTAACAGAAATGTAGGTGAAAACTGATAAGATGATCAGAAACAACAGATAAGCCCACCAAGTCCTGAACCAAGGAGGCTTGATTTCGAAACTAAACCGGAGGGGCTCACTCCATTGAAATCCGCCATTTCTGGCACGGATCTCAAGTGTGTAAGTGCCTTCAGGAAATCCTAATACAGAGATGTTGTAATTTGATGAAGCTTTTGTCCATTCGTCTTGAAGACCCAGAATCCGCGTTTGATACACAATATCTGATCCCGGGAAAAAAAGAGTCACAAATTCTGCCTGAAGCCTCGAATTATACGGAAATACCGCGGATTGCTGACTGTTGATTTTATATTTTTTACCATTGACATCAATAAATTTAAATATCGGTTTTGACGCCACCCTGAATGTGTTGAGCTCTGTATCTGCTAATGCCAATCCTTTAGCTGTAGCGACCAGTAATCCATTTTGGGGATCAATTTTTAAACCCCGCTCTTTGAGAATCTTGGAGGGCAAACCATTTTCGGTAGTATAAATGATCGCTTCACCATCCCGATAAATAGCCAGACCGTAAGAATTGGCCAACCAAATGAAATCCCCATTGATTGCCAATGCCCTTACAGGTTCATTATTATCAAATCCGTCAATTGTAATTCTTTCGGCTTTATGGTAGCTGCCGTTATTATACGATACTTTCAACAACCCAATATCTGTAGCTAAATATAGGTTTTCTTCATGATCAAAAGCAATATCTTCTACCTGAATGCTTTCTGGTCGGTCGACAGGTATATCTATTTTCATTGGAAGAAATATATCTCTCGCCTTATCATATTGATAGAGGATGGACTCGTCACCTAATACACCACATATCAGGTTGCCGGATAGCGATTCTTTGATTACTGCTGAATTTCTAACATTATAGTACCTGACGTTCAGGTTTTGATCAATTCTTGTAATAGAAGTCGGATTTCCGGAAAACCACTTTGAGCCCCTTGAATCGATGAATATATGTTTTATAGAAAAACCTGATTCCTCCTGAAAATTTTGAAGCTGCTTTTGATTTAGGTCATAAAGTGAAATCCTTCCAAACGCATCACCGATCCATATCACCTCATTTTCTAGAAGAATTCTATCAAAATAGGTGTCTACAGCAGAAAGTACCATTTCAGCTTCACTTCTATTGTTGTTTAATTTCAATATTTGCTCGCCCACCGAATAGTAGATCACCCCTTTCGAATCAATATCTACAGATTCGATTCTTGTGGCTCCAACCATTTCAAGCGCATAAATTCCAACCTTTTTTAATAACCCCACATTTTCACTTCCTGCAATCCATAACTCTTGGTCCTCCGAATCATATTCAAATCCAAGAATGTCATTAAAAGAAACTACATCAATTTTTTGAAAGGATTTTGTTGTCAGGTTCAATTGATAAAGTCCTTTGTTCCAGGTACCTATAAAAATTTCCCGATCAGTTATGCTAATTGCTGACGCTATATCCTGAACGCCAGTAAAAAACTCCTGTTCTGAAATGTTTTTGTCACTATCGACTTTGATTTTAAAAATACCTTCCCGGCCTCCGATCAATATATGATCACCCTTTACTGTAATAATGGTGGTAGCATGTGAAATCGGATAATCTATATTAACAGTTTCAATAGAATCGGTTAACTTATTGTAACTCAGTAATTTACCTTTAAATGGTGCAATCCATAAATTGCCAAATGCGTCTTCGGTAAAAGAAAATGAACGGTGATAATTAATAGAAGTAAAGCCCTCACCAAGGTCATATCGTTTTAAACCCGCATCGTTTATTTTTACCAATGCATTGTATTCACCTACCCAAATATTTCCTTTACTATCTTCAAATATGGCTTTGGGGTAATTTAATGTCTGTTCTTGATTTTTATCTGGTGTGTAAATAAAAGGCTTAAAATAAGTTGTATCTGGGTTATTGATAATCTCTTTGATGCCATTATCATGTAAAACAAGAAATTTCCCTGATTGGGTTTTGATAAATCCCTTGGTATAAGGGGTAGGTATCTCCTTATAAAATAGTTTTGTTTCATTGCCATCATACTGTAGCACGCCCTGGTCTGTTGCCAACCAGATAAATCCATCAGGGTCTTTACCGATGCTCTTAATAAGTTCTTTGGATGAAATTTCATTCATCTCAAAGTATCTATAACCAAGGGAAGATTGCCCCCAGCCTAATGTAACTGATAAAATGATGATGCCTGTGATAAGAAGTCTGATTTTCATAATTTCACCTCCTATCAAATATATTCAAAATTTGAATTTAATGGCATAAAGAAATACTAAACCTTTCATTTTTGTTCAGAAAAAGATGATTTTTTGCATAATATATAAAAAAAGGGCAATCAGTATTTTAAACCAATTGCCCCTAATTTAATAAATGATAATGATAAAGATGGTATTCCTATTTTGCCACTAAAAGGCTTTCCCTTGATCCCCAAACCTCATACAATGGTTCCCCGCGACTATTTTTGCCTTTATGATGCCATTCGTTGTCTATGAGGTCATATTCAAAGGTAAGTGACATGCCTACCCGTGACTGATCCCGGGAGAAAAACTCTATTTGTTCGATATATTTTCCTTCTTCAGTTGTGTAACTTCCGCCACCTGTGCCAAAGAACTGACCGGTTTCTGTGTGATAAGCGATCCATTGGAAACGGGTCCCGGACAAAATTTTCATGGTCTTTCTCGCTCCTGGTGTTCTCCTATCCCCATCGCGATCCCTACCGATCATTAACCAGGCTCCATTTAGTTCACCGGGACTGCCATCATCTATGCGTTGCCAGTTCATGCCATTGTAGGTGATTTGGTCATTCTCAAATGCACCATCTGCTACCACAGAAGTGCCTACCTGTGTAGAGTCTTCCGTATTAAATTCATAAGTAAGCATAATCTGGTTATTTTGGGCTTCAATAATTCCACCCATAGTACTTATGAATTTATCATCGGTATAATTGGTGACTGAGAAATAGCCATCAGAAATGATGATAATGCTTCTGGCGTTATCGACATCTTTTTCAGCCTGCCATGCACCATTCAGTGACTGTAGAGCTGGTTGAGCAATAGTAAAGAAGGGTAAAATTGCCAGGAGTCCGTTTAAAATTATTCTTTTCATTTTCTTTCGGGTTGATTGATAATTCCACCATAACTTTTAAGGATGACTCCTTGTTTAAGATTTTTGCAGAACAGTAGTTAACGAACTGTTAAAAGTAAAATGGAAAGTCATTGATCCCAAAGTGGTAATAGGACAAACAAATCGTTCTAAAACAAAGTTGTGAAATCATGAAATATAGCAGCCAGGTGTATGAAAATAACCTTTTAATAGATCATCAATATTATCACCATGCTATTGAAGCAGATAAAATTCATTCTTCTGACCTACAGGAAGATCATTTTTTCCTTACTTTTCCATATGGAAAGATGGAATTCAACCTGTGGTATTTCGATGGCATATTGATAAGGTATACCAAAACCAGCTTTAATGGACATTATTGTTTTGAAAACAAGAATGTGCTGAATATGGTGGGACTGGAATTTAACCTGAATGGCAGTTTTGAAATTCACCATATGAACCAGGTTTATAGGGTACAAAGCAGACAGCACAATATCATTTACAGCCCGAAAGTGGATAATATATTTTATAATAGAACGGATTCTGGAGAAACCTTTAAGATCTATTTTCTGCCACATGTATTTTTGGAACTCACCCGGGATAGTAATGATACCCTGAAAAGGTTTGGTGATCATGTGTTGGCCGGTAAACCAAGTGTGGTTGCTCCCGTATCACCGGTACTTCATTCAGAATTGAATAAAGCCATCCAGGAAGTGATTAATTGCAGGTATACCGGAGGATTAAAGAAAGTATTCATGCTATCCAAATGCATGGAAATCCTGGTGATGCAGGCTGAAGCATTTGACAGGGTGATGAACAGTGAACAGAGTACGTCATTGATCAAAAAAACTGAAAAGGATCAAATCATTTATGCCAGGGATTATTTGCTTGAGCATGCAGACAATCCCCCCAGTTTATCCGAACTCTCAAAAATAGTCGGTATGAATGAATACAAATTGAAAAAATCATTCAAAGAAACATTTCATACCACGGTTTTCGGTTACCTCACTGATCACAGGATGGAGCAAGCCCGGAAAACACTTTTGGAGAGTCATTCCACCATAAGCGAACTTGCTTATGACCTCGGCTATTCATCACCACAACACTTCAGTAGCGCATTTAAAAAGAAATTCGGTGTACCGCCCAAGAGATTGAAAGAAAATTGAGGAAAGATGCTGAGGGCGGAGAGCGGAGAGAAAATTAATAATTAATAATTAGTAATTAGTAATTGAAATATGGATCTGTGTAAATCCGTGCTATCTGTGAGCTAAAAATGGAGCAAGGAAAATGGAAAAAGGAACAAGGATGCAAAGGGCGGAGAGCGGAGAGCAGAGGGAAAAAAAATAATTAGTAATTAATAATTAGTAATTGTTAGTAAGGATCTGTGTAAATCCGTGCTATCTGTGAGCTAAAAGGAGCAAGGAAAAAGGAACAAGGATGCAAAGGGTGGAGAGCGGAGTGCAGAGGGAAAAAAATAATTAATAGTAATTGATAGTAAGGATCTGTGTAAATCTGTGCTATCTGTGAGCTTAAAATAAGAAAGGATGCTGAGGGCGGAGAGCAGGGGAAAAATTAATAATGAAAAATGAATAATAAAAAAGATCTGTGTAATCCGTGAAATCTGTGAGCTAAACTGAAAAAAATGAGTAAAAAAAAGCATAACATTCTTATTCGTTATCTTCCGGTATTCGGTTGTATATCTACCGGATTAATTTACTTGGGGATCGGAGTGGTGGCTATTCTATCTTTTTTAAAGATCAAACAGGGTGGGGCAGATGAAGGCAGTCTGCTTGCTTTTCTCAATAGTTTTTTAGTTGGCAAAATATTGACCGGGGCTATTTTAATAGGGACTATTGTTATATTGTCTGGAGAATTTTTGAAACTATCAAAGATCCTTATCGATATGGAAATGACGCAAAAGGAATAGCCCGTAGAGCTGGAATTGGGCTGAGTTCAATAGCCGATGTCTTTATTGCCTATTCTGCCATACAAGTTGTGTTTGGCATTGGAAATATCCGGGAAGATGGTCGACCTGAAGAACAACGACAGATAGTTGGGCAAATTTTACGGGAAGATTGGGGCGATTGGACTATTATAGGAATTGGTGTAACCATTGCCGTAACCGCATTGATACAATTTTTTTATGGAATCACAAAAGGATATAACGAAAGACTGGACATTGCACATTTTAGTGCACCCAAAAAAAGAGTGATACATTATCTGGCGTGGGCCGGGTATCTAGCCAGGGGGGTCATACTGGGAATTATTGGCTTTTTTTTCATCAAAGCAGGAATTTTAGAAAATGCAGAACAAGTAGTGAATACTGATAAAGCATTCGATTTTATAGGCGATAATGTTGGTCATGTCTATTTTATCCTTGTAGCCATTGGTACTATTTGTTATGGGTTATTCATGTTTGCCCTTGGGATCACCTATAAGATACAAAGCAAAGAGGAGTGATTTTTATTTAAATAAATAATTTGACCAATCAAAATGTACGCATAACTTCATTGGATGGCGTTATTTTCACCCCGATGTTAAACCATCCCTTTCACCTGATAGCTCGTGCCATTAAAAACAGCTTTCTCACCTATCCCGGTTCTTTTAAGGATGTCCACAATGGGTGCGCCCATGGAAATGACAAGAACTTCCTTGTGGTCCACCTGCACCCGGCCCAAACCTACCGAAATATAAATATATCCTTTATCCGTATCGATCAGTGTACCATGGGCTGTCTGGTGTTGATGGGTAGCGGGGTCAATTTTATTCAGGATCATGCTCATCTGAAGCAGGGAATCAAGATTTTTTTGTTGCTTTTCTATCTCGAAATCTGCCATCGATCTGTCTGTTTCATACTTGTCGCCAGCACTGCTCCTTGCATTTGCCTGTGCTTCTTCCCTGATGACATGGATGTTGGTTTCCGTTTCCGAAATCCGTTTGTTCAATAGTGAAAGGCACTCTTGATGGATCTTAAGTTTCAATGGCAATAATGATTTTTTCATTTATTAAAAAATTGCGGTTGATATAGAAAGGTAATGAAAATTGCCATAAAAACCTAATTTTCTTGCCAAAGGAATGATTCAATTAAAGGAATAAAGCTTAAAGACTCTCAATCCACCCTTAAAGCCACTACATGCCGTATTTTTAAATAAATTCCCATATTCAGCGTTGCAATACTCAATTTTAACTGCTGAATGTAGAATGTAGCGTTTTCTAATTTGTACGACCCAGGCTTCTTTTATGAAATCTTCTGCTATAAACATGCGAACCTTTCAGGTTCAAAGACCACAGTTTCTTCAGTGATTACATCAGTAAATATTCTGTTCAATCATTGCTGTCAATATATTTCATATTTCTACTATAAGGCTGAACCCGAATGGGTGCACATGTTTATACAAAATGGCCGGGATGATACCGACCCCAACGGGGTCGTATATTAAGCTACTATGTTAATATACAAGCTTATTACCTAAATAAGATTATTTTCTCTCAATTTGGTATTAAAAAATTTGCTTAAAACACCCAATTATACTTCCAATTCCCATAGATGTGACTGTATGAGTGTTTATTTAAAAGACAGTGCGGAAAACAAGCGAAGCTTAAAGACTCTCAATCCATCCTTAAAGCCACTATCTGCCATATTTTTAAAAAAATAGGGCTGTGTTTTCATGGATCTCACAGGTAATATTTTTAGTAAATTAAATCTTTTTAATGGCAAATATGTTAGTATATTTACCATTAAAATTAGTTAAATGGAGCTGTTTGAACAAAGAAGTATATTGCATATGGACCTGGACGCCTTTTTCGTGTCGGTAGAGCGTTTGCGAAACAGCGAACTGGAAGGCAAGCCGTTAATCATTGGCGGAAAGGGTGGAAGGGGAGTAGTGGCTTCGTGCAGTTATGAAGCACGGAGTTTTGGTGTACATTCGGCCATGCCCATGCGGATGGCCCTTCAACTTTGCCCTCAGGCACTGGTGATTTCCGGCGACATGGAGGCGTATAGCTACTATTCTGGAATTATTACCGATATCATTGCCGCACAGGCACCCTTGTTTGAAAAAGCATCGGTAGATGAGTTTTATCTCGATCTTACAGGGATGGACCGTTTTTTTGGATGCCTGCAGTGGGCACGTGAGTTACGCCGTACCTTGATCAGGGAAAGTGGCCTGCCTTTGTCGGTGGGGTTATCCGTCAACAAGACCGTCTCTAAAGTAGCAACAGGCGAAGCCAAGCCCAACAATGAAAAATATGTGCCCCGGGGTGAAGAAAAAGGTTTTCTTGCCCCGCTTTCCATAAAAAAAATACCGATGATCGGCGAGCAGACCTACCGGATGTTGCGAATGCGGGGTATTGAAAAGGTGGCTACCCTGAGTCAGATGCCCGCACAGTACCTAACGCAGTTGCTGGGCAAAAACGGACTTGTTTTGTGGAAAAGGGCCAATGGCATTGATGAAACCCCTGTGGTGCCCTATACCGAAGCGAAATCCATCTCATCGGAGCAAACTTTTCAGGAAGATACCATTGATACAAAAATGCTGAGGCAGGTGTTGATAGGGATGGTGGAAAAACTGGCCCATTCACTGAGGGAATCAGGAAAGCTCACGGCCTGCATCACGATAAAAATACGTTACTCCAATTTCGATACTGAAACCCGCCAGATGCGTATCCCTTATACTGCCTGCGATCATACGTTGATCCGCCATGCCCTCGGACTTTTCGACAAGTTGTACCAACGGCGCATGCTGATCCGTTTGGTGGGGGTACGGTTGAGTTCCCTGGTCAATGGCGGTTACCAGATCAGTCTTTTCGACGACACGCCCGAAGAGGTAAACCTTTATCAGGCCATGGACCGGATCAAGCGGAAGTTTGGCCCCGATAAGGTGATGCGTGCCAGCGGGTTAAGACAAATGGCCGTATATTAATCCTCTGATGTTTGATTTTAATCTATGTGTTATGCATCAGGGATAGGAGTGGAAATGAAAAAAGCAATCAGATGGCAAATAGAGCTCAAATTTTGCATTGGGATTGTATCTTAAGCATTTTTGATCATGATCTCATTGAATTGTAGTCACAGGTCGCCCCGATGGGGCTTTTATCATTTCTTGAATCATTTTTTCTACAAACAGAATGCCCCGATGGGGCAGACCTTGAGGTCCTTGAAGGTGTGTTCCCCATTCGGGTCGAAATGATAATAACGCGTACATTTTAGCCTACCCTGGCAATACTATCGCTGTAATCTGTTATATGCCTACAGCATAGCCGTCAACCTAAGCACAAAAGGTGCACTATCAATAGGTCAGGATGTAGCCCTGGGATTAATTTTGCATTGGGATTGTATCTTATATTCCCTCATGATAGGTAACAGTGCGCAACCCCCATCGGGGTGCCCTGTTTGTAGCCCATAGGCCCAACAATATTTTTAGCTCCATAGGTGCGACCTGATTTTTTTTCTTGCAGAACACAGAAAGCATTTTGATCATGATCTCAGCGATATGTGGTCACAGGTCGCCCCGATGGGGCTATTCTAAATACGTGATCATTTTTTCTACAAACAGAATGCCCCGATGGGGCAGACCTTGGTTGATTAAAATGACTCGTCCTAAAATAATTTACAGAATGAAGTTTTGACTGATGGAATATCAATCAATCCAT
>JAEWLI010000153.1 GCA_023393375.1 Bacteroidota bacterium | reverse complement strand
TACGTGATCATTTTTTCTACAAACAGAATGCCCCGATGGGGCAGACCTTGAGGTCCTTGAAGGTGTGTTCCCCATTCGGGTCGAAATGATAATAACGCGTACATTTTAGCTTACCCTGGCAATACTATCGCTGTAATCTGTTATATGCCTACAGCATAGCCGTCAACCTAAACACAAAAGGTGCACTATCAATAGGTCAGGATGCAGCCCTGGGATTAATTTTGCATTGGGATTGTATCTTATATCCCCTCATGATAGGTAACAGTGCGCAACCCCCATCGGGGTGCCCTGTTTGTAGCCCATAGGCCCAACAATATTTTTAGCTCCATAGGTGCAACCTGATTTTTTTTCTTGCAGAACACAGAAAGCATTTTTGATCATGATCTCAGCGATTTATTGTCACAGGTCGCCCCGATGGGGCTATTCTAAATACGTGATCATTTTTTCTACAAACAGAATGCCCCGATGGGGCAAAGCCATCACAATCTGGTTCTTTGAATCACTCAAAAAAACACATTCTGCTTACATGGCTGCATCCTGTGCTAGGACATCTTCTAATAACCTTCTTTTATATAATCCACCGATTCAAATGCAAATGGTCTTCCTACAATCATAAAAAGCATCAAAGTATCTATCAGCTTGAGCAATACCAAACTTTTTGACTTCAAAATGACCATTCATCTTTTGGTTTCGAGAAAGATACTTGTCTGGGCATAGTTTTATATTTTACGATGTAAAACACCGAATATGAATCAAAGGCGAGTTTTGTTTTTCTATTGTTGGTAATTTTCCCGTTCACAGGCCATCCAAATAAATAGCTCCATTCGTAAAGACTGTTTACCACTTTCCCAAACAAGATCCTATCAACCCTGTTTATCCATTTGGGAATAAATTATCATTTATGAGGAGTAAATCCATTAGCCGGGTTAATAAGGTTTTGTTATTTTTTATCCTCCTGTTTACAGGGTTGTATTTTGCTTCCTCTATTCTGATCCCCTTTAGTTTTGGTGTCCTTTTTGCCATGCTCATGCATTCTGTGGCCAATTTCCTTGAGCGGAAAGGCATGGGTACATTGATGTCATCTACCATTTGCACTTTGATCATATTTGTGGTAGTGGTAGGGGTCAGTATAATATTAAATAGGCAATTGTTGCAATTTACAGAAGACCTACCGGAATTTCAGAAACAAATTGCGGTATATTATGAACAAGCACGTGATTTAGTAAGAAAGGAATTTGGTGTTTCTGAGGCGGAACAGGAAAAATTTGTTAAAGAACAGGGCAAGGACCTGGCAGAAAACGCCGGGGAAATGATCCGGTCAGCTGTAGCGGGAATTATGTCCATGTTTTTGAGCTTTATGTTGGCATTGATCTACATGTTTTTGTTGCTTTTAAACAGGGGAAAATATGTAAAGATTTTGAAACAACTGGTAAAGGGGGAGCACCGTCAAACCACAGTGGCCATCGGTAAAAAAATAAGCAAGGTGGCTCAAAAATATTTATGGGGAAGAATACAGGTGATGGTTTTGCTGGGGATCATGTATTTGATCACTTTTTTACTCTTTGGAATTAAATATGCCATTCTGTTGACCATATTTGGCACTCTGGTGACCATCGTGCCTTATATTGGCCCCTTTGTATCGGGGATTCTCCCGATTTCAATAGCAATTATTTCAGGGAAAGATTTTACTACTGTGATGTTTTTTGCTGCTATTGTCCTTATCATCCAACTTATTGAAAGTTATGTGCTGGAACCTGTATTAATGGGTTCAGAGGTGAATTTAAGTCCTTTGGCCATTATTATCAGTATTGTGATAGGAGGGGCCATATGGGGATTAGCCGGGATGATATTGTTTGTCCCTTTGTTGGCTATGGCCAAAATCTATTTAGATCATATGGAAAATCTCAAACCATATGGTATGTTGATAGGTAATGCGAACCCAAAAGCCACTGCGGGTTTTTTCAAGAAAATATTCCAAAAAAATCATGAAGCTTCTTAATGAGTAGTATTTCATCCGTGATCAAATGCAATAGTATTATTTATTAACATTTTAATTTTTGCCAAACACTCCATCCATCATTTGGTTGCCCATTATATAACCAAATCTTTAAAACCATGTCTAAAATACCCAAAGAAAATTCATTCGACAGCACCTTATCCTTATTAAAAGAAGGTTATACTTTTATCCCATCCAGAAGGAAAAGACTTCAGTCTGACATTTTTCAAACCCGCCTTATGGGAAAAAAAGTAATATGTATGGGGGGCAAAGAAGCCGCTGAACTTTTTTATGACCCTGCAAAATTTGAAAGAAAAGGAGCGTTGCCAAAACGGATTAAGAACACCTTGTTGGGACAAAAAGGTGTTCAAACGTTGGATGGCGAAGAGCATCATCATCGCAAGGCCCTTTTTATGTCTTTTATGACCAAAAACAATATTCAGGAGTTATTGGATTACTTCAGGATATACTGGCATGAATATATGGGGAAATGGGAACAGGAAGATCAGATTCGATTATTTGATGAAGTACAGGAAATCCTATGCAGGGCAGCTTGTGCTTGGACCGGTATACCCATCGAAGATAAAGAGGTGGCCTCAAAAGCCCAGGATTTTAGTGCAATGGTAGACGCCTTCGGTGCCGCTGGCCCCAGGCATCGGCGTGGCAAACAAGCCAGAAAAAGGATGGAAGCATGGATAGAAGGGCTGGTGGTGCTGATCCGGGAAAAAAAGCTTATAATACCTAAAAATATGCCATCATATAATATTTGCTGGCATAAAGATATGGATGGCGAGTTATTAGATACCCCTGTGGCAGCTGTTGAAATCATCAATCTGATCAGGCCTATTGTTGCAATAGCTACCTATATTACTTTTTCAGCACTTGCTTTACATCGGTATCCAGACCAAAAAGAGAAAATAAAAAACGGGGATGTCGATCATGTCCACCGATTCATACAGGAAATTCGCCGATTCTATCCTTTTGGGCCGTTTTTAGGAGCACATGTTCGTGATGGTTTTGAATGGCAAGGTTTTAAGTTCAAGAAGGGTACCCTGACTTTATTGGATATCTATGGTACCAACAGAGATCCTGCCATCTGGGATTTTCCCGATCAGTTTAATCCCGACCGTTTTTTGGAATGGTCTGGCAGCCCATTCGATTTTATCCCTCAGGGCGGTGGCGATCATTATTTTGGACACCGATGTGCTGGCGAATGGATTACCATAGAAATGGCAAAAATGGCACTTCTGTTTTTTGTAAAAAACATGACATATAAGGTTCCCGATCAAGATCTTAGTTTTGACCTTTCTCGTATGCCCACAAAACCTAAAAGCAGGTTTATTATTACTGAAATAAAATCAGTTGACATATCAAATATAGTGGCTTCAGAAGCTTTTGAAATGAAATTTACACATTAATCCAATTTTTTTTAGACACTTTGGCATAAATTCAGTTATAACAAGAAAAAATTTGTTAAATGCAGAGAAGAAACTTTATATCCCGTACTTTAAAGACTGCCGGTGGTATTGTGATGGCATCTACCTTACCGGCATTCAATATCATTTCCAGTTCAAAAAACAATAATGGAAAACTGGGAATTGCCCTGGTAGGATTAGGTAATTATGCCGAACACCAGTTAGCCCCTGCGCTTCAGAAAACCTCCGGTTGTTATCTTGCTGGGATTGTGACCGGCACACCGGAAAAAGAAGAAAAATGGGCAAAGAAATACGATATTCCGGAACGGAGTATATACAACTATGACAATTTTGATGAAATTGCCAACAACAAGGATATTGATATAGTATATGTGGTACTTCCAAATAGTATGCATGCCGAATTTAGTATCAGGGCAGCCGAAGCTAACAAACACGTGATTTGTGAAAAACCCATGGCAATATCAGTAGAAGAGTGCCAGGCTATGATTGCTGCCAGCAATAAAGCAGGAAAAAAGCTATCGATAGGTTACCGACTTCACTTCGATCCCTATAATTTGAGGATGATGGAGTTGGGACAAAACAAAAAGTATGGAAAAATCAGGGAGGTCTCTGCAGGTTTTGCTTTTCATTCAAGAGATCCGAATGCCTGGCGAATGAAAAAAGATTTGGCAGGAGGGGGCCCTTTGATGGACCTAGGTGTATATGCCCTACAGGGATGCATTTATACAGTTGGGGAATTACCAGTTCAGGTAACAGCCAAAGATACTACGCAAAAAACTGATTTCTTCACTGAAGTGGAAGGAACAATTGAATGGGAATTGGAGTTTCCTTCAGGTTTTAAAGGTGTTTGTAAAACTAGTTATGAAGACCAGTACAATTACTTGAAATGTGATGCTTCAGAAGGCACCTTCGAACTAGATCCTGCTTATTCTTATGGGGGTATCAAGGGCAAAACACCCGGAGGTGATATGAAGTTCGAAAATGTAAACCAACAAGCCTTGCAAATGGATGGCTTTGTAAACTGTATCAGGAATGGCATGGAATGCATTGTGCCGGGAGAAATGGGCTTGCGGGATCTGTATATCATGGAAGCAATATATGAAGCCGCAGAAACTGGCCGACCCGTTTCGTTAAAAAATATACCCAATATATTGCATGTGAGGTCAGAAGGGTAATTTGGAGCATCCAGCCGGAGCGTAATGTTATTTGATTACGCCCTTTCAGGGCTTCAATTCTGTGGAACCAAACACTCAGGGCTTCACCCTGAGCTGTTGATGATGCTCCGTTGGAGCTTTCCTCAGGCTGTAACTTAATCAGACACGTCAGGAATGGTTGTAGGTGGCTACCATAACCTGCAACTTCATCAACAATTTAGATCAAGTCC
>JAEWLI010000141.1 GCA_023393375.1 Bacteroidota bacterium | reverse complement strand
GTTCAATATATTGGTACTGATCACGGTGTTAGAAAATCCCGAATAGTCCTTGAACCGTCTTTTCCATACCAGTCCGGCAGTTGTAGTCCATTGTTTTATCGTGGGGATTTGTTCGAGAATGGATTGTTGTTGGGCATCATAACTATCCGGAACATTGATCGACAGATCATCAATAGAACCAATTCCCGTAAATACAAGGCTGTTGTAATCATCTATTTTATGTGTCAATTTATATTGATAATCCCAATAGTCAGGTAAAAAAGGTAAGCCGATGGCTTTAAAAAGGAGCTGTAAATAGGACCGTCGTAATGAAGCAATAAAGGAGGTATTGCTTTGCTCTTCTCCTTTGGTTTTGAACAATGGGCCCTCCGTGGTAATGGCTGCTTCACTGGCCCCCAAACGCAAATTTGTCTGGAATTCCCTGTTATTGCCATCGCGTTGATCGAATTGCAAAACACCAGATAATACATTGTCATATTGCGCACCGAATGACCCGGAAGCGACCTCTACATTTTCGAAAAAGGAAACATTCAACAAACCAACGGGTCCACCTGCACTCCCTTGTGTAGAAAAATGATTGATATTGGGTATTTCTACTTCATCCAGGTAATACACATTTTCATTGGGCGCACCTCCTCTTATAATCACATCATTTCTAAATCCCGCCACTGATCCGGAAATACCAGGCAACGATTGAACTACTTTGGCAATATCGTTGTTTCCACCGGGATAAGTGGCAATTTCTTCCAGCGACAATTTCTGAACGGACATAGGCGTTTCGGCTGGTTTATCAAATGAACTGGTAATCACCACATCCTGAAGCACATCGGTAGACTCTTCCAATCTAAAATTCAAGTCAGGGTTGCCGCCAGACCGAACAACTATATTATTTTTAACTTCACTTTTATAACCAATATAAGTAGCTGTAACATTATAGGTGGTTGCAGGGATATTTAAGATTTTGAAAATCCCATTTTGATCAGTGATCCCACCCAAATTAGTCCCTTCCAACTGTACAGTAGCTCCAATTAGCGGTTCTCCTGTTTTTCTGTCGATTACCTGACCATTCAATGAACCTTGCTGAGCGATAGCCGGAAATACCGAAATCCAAAACCCCAGAAATAAAATGATTTTCAACATAAGTTTTTTTTACCCTGAAATTAACGTGAAAGAAAGCAAATTGTTTAATTATATTTTAAAATAATTAAACAAAATTCAGATTTAATTATGCACCTACAACAGTATTTATTTGAATTGGTATATATATCATAACACATATTAAAATATTATGTCCACATTGTTTTTACTGACAGGTACACTCTTGTTGTTACTGATCATGTATGATTTCTTTTTCACTACCCTTTCCAGTAGCGGAGCAGGGGTTTTTACCATTCGATTTTTACACATAAAATTATAAATGCACTTGTTCGCATAATGGGGAGGAAGGTATATAACATAAGTGGCATGCTAATTAACTTAACTACCCTGGCAAATTGGGTTTTTTGGGTATGGCTTGGATTGTTTTTTGTTTTTTCATTTGATCCTGAAGCCATAGTGAGCAGTGATGGCCGAATGGCCACTTCAGTAGAACGTTTGTATTTCACAGGGTTCACCCTTTCTACTTTAGGAATAGGCAATTTTTATCCCATAACCCCGTTTTTTGAAATCCTAACCAGTATATTTTCCTTTTTCGGTTTTGTTTTTTTTACAACCTCAATGACCTATTTGATTTCTGTTTCTTCAGCAGTAATCAATAAAAGAGCACTGGCCATGGACATTAGAAGTATGGGTATTACCCCTGATCAGATCGTTAAGTGTTTATTAAAACTCAATCCATCATATGGTTTTTCCAAAATTAATACTTTACAGAATATGGTCGAGAGACATTCCATCAATCATCAGGCATATCCGGTACTTCATTATTTCAGCACGGCAGATTTGTCCCATTCATTGAGTGTCCACATAGCTGCACTCGATGAAGCATTGACCCACTTACTTTTTACAAAGGAGTGGGAAAAGTATGAACAGAATTTACTGCCCTTACGAAAATCTATTACAGATTTTTTACACCTTATAGAAGAAAAATATCAATACAATGATTCCAGGAATAATTTAAAATATCAGAGAGGCAATTCAACCCTGTTTAATGATAATTCAGAAAGGATTGATAATGATGAAGATGTAATACACCGGAGGCAAATCCTTGGCAGACTACTCAACAATGAAAATCTAAACTGGCAACAGGTGTATAATTATTGATTTATCTCTTTTGATCTTATAATACTTGGAAAACAAAAAATATCAACCACACCAGGATAAACAGGGGTAGTAGAATTGGAAGTGAATATTTGATTAAATATCCAAAAAAGGATGGCATTTTCAATCCACAAGACTCTGAAATTGATTTTACCATAAAATTTGGCCCGTTGCCAATGTATGTCATGGCACCAAAAAACACAGCCCCTATAGAAACTGATTTGAGGAAAAGAATAGAATTGAAAAAGGTACCACCTGCTGCAAATGCACGTACATCGGCCAAATTATGAATGGATGCACCCTGAGAAGCCATACCGGCAGTTAGAAAATTCATATAAGTTGGGGCATTATCCAGAAACCCAGATAATAAACCTGTTCCCCAGTATAATGTATTTGGTGTGATCAACGCGATTCCTGCATCTGATTTTGCAAAATCTCCCATAATTTCCAATGCTGGCATCATGGTTCCAAAAATACCAATGAAAATAAAAGCTACTTCCTTGATAGGGCCAAAAGTAAATTCATTTTCTTTAAGGGCTTTTTTATTGGCAAAATGATAAGCAAAGAATGCCACAGTCAGCATAAGAAGTTCTCTGAGGAACGAGAATTTTTGCCCATGGTAATGAATGGCTGGTACCCAATCATAAATATTAGGATCAATGAAAACGGCAATAATAATAATGCCCAACCACAGAAAATTTCTGTTGCCCGCCAGAAAAATCTTCCCAGAATAGGTATTTTGATCCAATACTGGTTTTTTATCGGCATTCTTTTTATCGATAATATAAAACAACTGACAGAGTAAAGTGATCGCCAAAGCCCAAGGTATAAAATTATGGGTAAGTGTCCAGTTGAACGAAACCCCTTTCAGGAATCCCAGGAAAAGAGGAGGATCTCCAATAGGAGTGAGTGAACCACCGATATTGCTCACAATAAAAATGAAGAAAATGATGTGATAAGGCTTTATCCGATTTTCGTTGATTCTGATAAATGGCCGGATCAACAACATGGAAGCTCCCGTAGTGCCGATCACATTGGAGATAATCGCTCCTATCACCAGTAACAAAACATTGGTGAGCGGGGTCGCTTTTCGTTCCACTTTTATCCAAATACCCCCTGATGCTACATACAGAGAAAACAAAAATGCAATAAACTGGATGTATTCAAATGCCGAATGAACGGGTTGGCTAATGTTTTGTAGGTAGAACAGGTATAATAGTATTACACCTAATGCAAGAAAAATGGAAATGTACGGGTAAAAATGATGCCAGAACTTCTCATAGAACAATGGTCCGGTGGCAATCATCAACAAAAGCAATATAAAGGGAATGACCGCCCAATAAGCTGGTTTTCCAACTGCTGAGTGGATTTCTTTATCTATTTTAGGTATTAGCAACTGAATGTTTTGTTGAGTCTCAGCGGTAATGGTGGATTCGGTAGCGGAGGTTGGGTTGGAATAAACTAAATTGGAATTTAACAAAATCATCAAACCCACAAGAGCAGTAATTAAGAATACTCTGTTCATCTTTTTTTGTATATTATAGAAGCTAAATATGTAACCCAATCGGAGGTTAGTTCTTTATAAAAGAGCTATTCCTGAAATGGCGCACAAATGTACAATGAGTTTTCACATTTAAACAATAGAACTGCTTTTAATTTATCTTTTAAAAATATTTTTTAGAATAATATCATTTAGAGCTGCTTCTTACATTTCTATGATTATAATATCATTGGTCTATAAAAAGAATACTAATGGTTTGATTAATAAGAGGAACAGTTCTCGAAAAACCGTTAGGCAATCAGAAGTCCTATGATAAGGTTCTTATAGTCAACTCAGATTTGTCAAAGTAATTCAGGATCATTTTTTCAGCACAGTTGAAAATAATGAGGGTTTTGTAGGATACCAACAAAAATATTACTTTGACGATATTTTTATGAATAAATTGAATTTATTTTTATGACGAAAATATGCCACCATATGGAAAATGAACAGGTTTTGTCTCTTAAATCTTCGAAAAAAGTCATAGATAGACAATACCTGTTCAGAAGTTTTATCTTTTTAACTTGAGCGGTTTCATTTTCAACCTCAAGCTGTTCAATACCACCGACACAGAACTGAATGCCATAGCTCCTCCAGCGATCATAGGGTTTAGTAGGAATCCATTTACAGGATATAAAACTCCAGCTGCAATGGGTAAACTGATTAAATTGTAAATAAAAGCCCAGAAAAGGTTTTCACGAATAGTTTTTACCGTTTCTTTGGATAGCATAATGGCTTCTGCAATCCTTGATATATCTCCTTTGACCAATGTAATCGAGGCACTTTCCATGGCAATGTCGGTACCTGTGCCCATGGCAATTCCCACATCAGCTAAAGCCAATGCCGGCGCATCATTGATGCCATCACCTGCCATTGCCACCTTTTTTCCCTGTTGTTGATATTTTTTTACTACATCAGCTTTTTCTTCAGGCAAAACTTCAGCAACTACATCAGAAATACCTGTTTCTGCTGCTATTTTTTCAGCTGTATTACGGTTGTCGCCCGTTACCATCACTACTTTAATGCCCATTTCTTGTAAAGTTGTGATCGCTGCAGGGGAAGATTCCTTTAATGTATCTTTCACTGCTATTACACTCACCAGCTTTTTATCTTCCAGCATCACCATCACTGTTTTACCAGTATTTTCCCATTGTTGAATTTTTTCCATCAACAACCTGTTTTGATCATTACTCTCATTAATCAATCGAAGGCTGCCAATCTGATATTTACGATCATTGATATTCGCCGATACTCCTTTACCAGGATGATTTTCAAATTGTGTAATAGATAAGCTTTTGGTAATTTTATTTTGTTTCAGGTAACTTACAATTGATTCTGCAAGCGGATGCTCCGATTGGGATTCTATAGAAAATAAAACATTTTTAAGAAAATCATCATCCATTTTATCATGAAAAGCAAGATCTGTTACTTCAGGTTTTCCTTTTGTGATGGTTCCGGTTTTATCAACCAATAGCACATCGATGTCCCTGGCTTTTTCCAATGCCTCGGCATTCCTGATCAGGATACCATGCAAAGCACCTTTACCTATTCCAACCGTAATAGCTGTGGGTGTAGCCAATCCCAATGCACAAGGACAGGCAATTATTAACACTGTCACTAATATGATCATGGCATTAGTGAATGCTGGTTCAGGGCCAACAAAATACCAGATAGCGAAGCTAATAATGGCCAAAACCACCACAATAGGCACAAAAATGGATGAAATCTTATCAGCTAATTTTTGTACGGGTGCTTTACTCCCTTGGGCATCCTGAACCATTCTGATAATCCTGGACAACATGGTATCGGCACCTACTTTTTCAGCTTCCATGGAAAAACTTCCATTTTTATTGATGGTGCCACCCAACACTTTATCCCCTTTTTTCTTTTCTGCAGCCAAAGGTTCCCCTGTGACCATACTCTCATCTACAAATGATGATCCTTCCATCACCTGCCCGTCGACAGGAATTTTTTCTCCAGGCCTGATTAAAATAATATCACCCATCTTTACTTCATCTATTGAAGTGATTACTTGCTGGCCATCAACCAATAAGGTAGCCTGACGCGGTTGCAAACCGATCAGTTTTTCTATAGCTGTGGAAGTTTTTTCCTTTGCTCTTGCTTCCATCAGGTTTCCAAACAATACCAGCGTAATGATCACCACTGCAGATTCATAATAGATATGTGGCTCTATTCCAAACTGAATAAGATAATTTGGGAAAAATGTGTTGAAAACACTAAATACAAATGCTACGCCGGTTCCCAGAGCGATTAACGTATCCATATTGGTAGTACCGTGTTGCAGCTTTTTCCAGGCATTCACATAAAAGTGCTGACCGCTCCATAATACAACAGGAAGAGATAACAGTAGTAAAATCCAATTTTGGTAGGGTACATGGATGTGAAACATGGATATGATAAATACAGGTGTGGAAAGTATGACAGCCACCCATAATTTATATTGTAATCGCTGATAGGCCGATGCTTTTTCTTTTTTGATATTTTCAGCCGAAACTTGTTCTACAATAAGTTCAAATCCTATACCGTCAATTGATTTTTTAAGATCATCTAGTGATACTTCGGTAGGATGGTAATCAATAAGCACTGTATTATTTGAAAAATTGACATTGGCCTCTGTGACTCCTTTCTGAGCCCGTAACATGCTTTCTACACTGGAAGCACATGATGCACAGCTCATGCCATTGACTGGAAAAGTTTTGCGAATTTGTTGAACCGTTGTCTCCATACTAATAGATTTGTTTTCTTACAATATTAACGGAATTCCCTCTTCAAAAAATTACAGAATTGTGATTGAAGATTATATCATTTTGCCAATATGATAGAATAGGCGGGTGGTGAAATGAAAGAGTTGAAATGATTAAATGTGCATGTGTTTAATTCTGTTTGAAGGCATTTTCCTTTCGGAAAGCAGTAATGGTCATTCCGGTGATATCTTTGAACTGTTTGGAAAGGTGTGCAACGCTGCTATATCCCAATTGAAAAGCTATTTCTTCAGACGTCATTTCTTCATACTTCAGGAGTTCCTTTACTTTTTCGATTTTGCAAGTGATCAGGTATTTTTCTATAGTAATGCCCATGTGTTGTGAGAAAAGCCGGCTGAGCGACCCATAATTGATGCCGATTTTTTTCTCTAGATAATCTGAATTATTGATTGACAGTCTTTTTGAAGTGGGGTCATTCAATAAATTCACGACCTCCACTTTTATACTTTCAATGATCCGCTGATCCTTATCTTCTAAAATCTCAAATCCTGCCCTTTCCAATTTTTGTTTGATCTGAGCATCGCTGACACTTCCATTCTGATATTCAATCACTGCTTTACCAAGTGCCACCTCCGTCACTTTTAAACCCAAATCTTCCAAATCTTCCCTCACTACCCTGATGCACCGGGGGCAAACCATGTTTTTAATATATAAAGTTTTTGTGGTTGGCATATTTAAAAATTTGGATGAAGCAATAATTGTTAATCGGATCTAATACATCTCAGGGTCTAGTATATTGCCTCTTCCAAGATCATAGATCATATCGCTGATATAATAGTCAAACCATTCTTTGAAGACTTTGAAACTCCTGTTTGATGGCCATTGTTCCTCATCAGTCCAAAACTGCCAGAGTTCATGTTCGAAGATGCCTTTATAATATTTTTTTATTAATTTATCACCTTCGGGATCCATCGAAACAAGGTAGGAATTGTACTCCTTAAAATTGTCAGGCTCAGTAGGGTTTTCAGGGTCGATATAATTTATCCAATCATAAAATGGTTTTTTAGGTACCACAGTGATGGCAGTACGATTAAGCATTCTTAGTTCGTCACGCATAAAATCAGCATTTATACATGCAAGTTAATAGATATACGTAAAACAAAAAAGATGGATAAAAGAAAATTGTATATTTTTTATAATGTATAATTTTTAAGTGCAACTTTATTCATACTATTTCGTGACAGTAGCAATAAAGTGTTTTGTAAATGCCTGCTGAATATAAAATCCCTGCTTCCACTACTATTGGGCATGTCCATCTTAAGGTGTCGGACTTGCAGCGTTCACTGGATTTCTATTGTGGTTTATTGGGCTTTGAGTTGATCACCACTTATGGTGCAGAAGCTGCTTTTATTTCAGCAGGTGGATATCATCACCATATAGGTTTAAATGTATGGTATAGCAAAGATCAGCCACCTGCTTCCAAATATTCTCCTGGTTTATTTCATACAGCTATAAAATATACCTCACGCAAAGATCTTGCTGTGATTTATAACAGGTTAAATGATAAACATTTTCCTTTTACCGGTTTTGCTGATCATGGCGTATCCGAAGCTTTGTATCTGGATGATCCGGATGGGAATGGTATAGAACTTTATTGGGACAAACCCCGGGAGCAATGGCCGGTGGATGTTAATGGAAAGATAGAAATGTACACTCGACCTTTGGATTTAGGGGATTTATTGAAGGAGCTGTAAAGAATTTGATTTCGACTAGATGGGAATATTCATTACTGATTTTCATAAAGTTATAGTCTATCGAAACACTATAGCCGCTAATATAAAGACAAAAGCCCCAAATGTAGGAGATGTCTGTGAACTAAATTTGGTAAATTTTAGGTGACCGCCATAGTCTACACCCCGCTAGATAAAAAACAAATGCTATACCCTACCGTATAAGAAATGAAAATAACCTATACTTATTATACCTTCAGTAGGTGGTGTAAATATTTATAGGTTTTACTGCGATTTAATTTAAAAGAACTAATTTAGATATCTGACATTAAGAAAAAATTATTAAAAAAGTCCGCCAACTTAAGAATGAATATCCACCGTAGAAAATTGGCGGACACCATGCGCGCTAGCCTGAAAAAACGGTGAGGTGAGCGCAAGCAAGTGGGGGGAAACGTCGTTTTTTCTTGAATTATTTGGTACCTTTCTTTTTCAAGAAAGAAAGGTACGCCCGTCCGGCGAGGACATATCGAAGTTATTGATTTTATCGAAATCCATTATCATAAAGGTATAACCATTTTATATCCCCGAATATTTACTGCAATCCAGTTCAAAAGGAAGAGGCTTTTGCGGTTGTTTAAATGGCTTTTTTTCTATATTTAACCTGGAGTCTTCATATACTTTTCGCATAAACTTACCCCAGATGGGCATGGCCATGACTGATCCCTGACCATATCTAAAACTGGGAAATCTGATAGCCCTGTCATCTCCACCTACCCAAACACCAGCTACCAGGTCTTCTGTTACACCCATAAACCATCCGTCAGCATAATCGGAGGTAGTACCCGTTTTTCCACCCAATTCATTGTCCAACTTCAAAAATGGATCTAATGAAGCACCTGTGCCGCCTTCTTCTTCTACCAAACCTTTTAACATGTACAACATGGTATAAGCCGTTTCTTCACTTATGGCATCCTTTGATCTTGGTGTGGCCTGATAAAGTATATTTCCAAACTGATCTTCTATCCGTATCAGGGCATGAGGCTCAATCCATGAACCATCATTTACAAATACACTATAGGCACCAACCATCTCCAACAAAGTCACATCACTTGATCCCAGGCTAAGCGACATTACCGGAGATAACTGACTGGAAATTCCTAACCGTTGGGCCATTTCAATCACATTATCCACACCTACTCTGTTAATCATAAATGCAGCAATACGATTGATGGATCGGGCTTGCGCTTGTCGCAACGTCATAGTTTGACCATTGTACTTGTCTGAAGCATTTTCTGGGGTCCAATAAGGGGGATTAGATCCGGGATTGGGATAAGTAGCTGGCGCATCTTTTACCGGATAACATGGAGAATAGCCATTTTCTATTGCGGTAGCGTATAAAATTGGTTTAAAAGTAGATCCAGGTTGATTTTTACCTCTTTTTACATGGTCATATTTAAAATATTTTGAATCATTGCCCCCTACCCATGCTTTTATCTGTCCGGAATGGGGATCCATAGCAACAAACCCAGTATGCAATATTTTTTTGAAGTACCGTATTGAATCGAGCGGAGACATAATGGTATCCTTTTCACCTTCCCAAGAAAATACCTTCATTAGTTTTGGGGTACGTGCAACAATGTCTAAGGAATCTGCATTTTTTCCATACCGATCAGCAAGTCCTACATAATGTTGAGAATTTTTCCATGCCCGCTGGATATAATCATCACCTCCAAACCTATCCCAGGGGTTCGATCGGGACCACGCACTGTTGAAAGCTTTTTGTAACCATGTCATATGACTTTTCACAGCTTCTTCAGCATATTTTTGCATCCTGCTATCGATACTTGTATATATTTTCAAACCATCACGATCCAGGTCAATTCCTTTTTCTCTCGCCCATATCTTTAGTTCTTCCTTCAGTTCAGACCGGAAATACGTAGCCATTCCTTCTACATGATTTTCACGTGAAAAGTTCAACCCCAATTCATTTTCAACAGCTATTTGATAATCTTCCCGGGAAATAAAATCGTTTTTATGCATTTGGCGGATAACCCAATCTCTTCTTCTTTGAGCTCTTTCGGGATGTCTTAATGGATTAAAAAACGAAGGCCCATTGACTACACCAACCAACAAAGCAGCTTCATGAATATCTAATTCCGATGGCAGCTTGTCGAAGTATGAGCGGGCTGCAACCCGTACCCCAAAGGTGTTATTACCAAAAGGCATGGTATTGAAATACATACTGATGATCTCATTTTTGGTATATGACCGCTCAATTTGTATGGCAACCAGCCATTCTTTGGTTTTTATGAGTAAAGGATGAAGAAAACGTACATTGCTTAAATGGCCTTCATATTTTTCGCTCCTCATCTCCCATAGCATCTTTGCTAATTGTTGGGTGATGGTACTTCCACCTTCTCTGTTTCTTTGCAAAACAAATGAATTGACAAATGCCCTCATCAAACCAATCATATCAATTCCAGAATGGGAATAATACCGGCGGTCTTCAGTGGCAACTAACGCCTGGACTAAATATGGGGATAGTTCCTCATAATCTACCGGATTCCGGTTATAACTAAAATATTTTCCGAGAATTGCACCATCAGAACTAAATATCACTGAAGCCAGATCCGGGTCAGGATTTTCAAGTTCACGTAAACTGGGCAACCCTCCAAATAAATTAAATGGATTTATCCTGACCATAAAGAAGAACATGGGTATGAGGAGTATGAAAATCAAAAACCCCATCCACAACCATTTGATCACTTTTAAATAAAATTGATGCACCTTTTTTTTGGCCATACCGGAAATGTATATCATTTAAACATTAAAAATACTAAAATTGATGATGTCAGAAGATATAAAATCTTCACTTTTTTTATTTTCCCCCAGTAACTAAGAATAGATAGCAAGTAAAATAAAGGGGGACAGCATATACCTATGGCCAGATATATTTGTCCCCTTTTACAATATTGCCTGACGACATTACTGCCGTTATAATTATCAGACACGTTGTTTTATAATAAAGTTGGGAGAGCCAGCCGAGAAATAGTAGGCAAAGCCAGCAGCAGCCAGATAAAAAAGTAAATCAATACCATGATAAATATCGAAAACGATATCTATGAATACATGATAATTGAGCCATCTCATTGCTGTGAGATAACTGATATGCTCCATATCGGCAATAATTGCTATCGCACTAAACAGATTGCCGGCAAAGCATCCAATCAATGCTAAAATGGCGCCTATAAAACGAAAGACCGGATCAATAGCCATGCCCGATATTCTTATAGCAGAGCCTGTTATAAATCCTACCATCAAAGACATCAGGATGATTTGATAACCAGTAAAAATAGTGATAGCTGTCCATATAACAGAACAAAAAATCATGGCGATGATACCGCCAAGAATACCTAAAAATAAGTTCTGATCTTTTCGGAGTTTGTGAAGCCGTTCTAATAGTAGCTGCTCTCTGTACAAGGATAATTTAATTTCCATACTTTTCATAGCTGTTTGAATTTTTGATTGATAAAGCTCAGGTTTATTAGAAAAAATAATTGTACCTGATAAAATTCATTTGTAAGTGCTTGTACAAATTCAAATTTCAATAAAAATAATTAGAAATATGGTTTAATCACCTCACGAATCCTACACCGAAAATCCAATCAATAATAAAATGAATAGGTGGTTGGGTTATTACTTATTGATGATATTGGTGTGCAAAACAGGATGAAATATCACATGATCTGATGTGGTAAAGAAATGATGACTCACTTGCGATTGGTTTTTATTGCCCTGCCCGATACTCGAATTTTTGGAAAATCAAGGACACTGCATCTCTTATGGCGCGGCTCTTATCCTCTGGAGTTTTCGCATCTACAAATGATCCGGTATAATGCCCCTGCCATACCAGTTGCCTGTTTTTTTTATCTATCAGGTCAATAACTAAAGTAGCTTCTTTATAACTATAAGTCCGTATATTATCCTGATAATAGTAGCGGTAAGGTGTTGGGGAATAGTTTTGAGTTTCGGTTTTTTGTTCCACAATCATGTGAGCATTGATCACCAGGTCCGGGTCAAATTCATTCATCTCATATCCTCTGCCATCCATTTCCTTCTGGACAGCACTTTTTATCCGTTTCCTGATCAGGCTATTGTAGAACAGGGGTTGATTTACTGTTTCATTCAGAATTTCATCCGACCAAAAATAGGTTCTGTAGTCAGTAAATCGGGCCTCTGGATCATAATCGATAATTACTGATTTAGGAGTAGATGCACAGGAAGATAGAATGAAAATTAAAAATATTATTGGTAAATACTTCATACTTTAATAACCCTTTTCCAAGGATTAAAATTATACAAAAGCATGATGAAATTTATGCAAAATGAAATTAATTATATAGGTAGTCAGGTATTCCGGTATTGTAATGATTTTTAAGCAATTGATCAATTCGTTGAACCAAATGATCGTCAAACTCAGTAGTGTCTTTAATTAAAAAAGGATCTACATTATTTTGTACAAATTGATCACCGATTTTTACGGCTATTAGGTGCCATGCGGTGGGAGGGTGATTTCTAATGATCCAATTATAAATTTTTTTTCCATTTTTGACAGTACTAATCATGGGCTCGTGCTGCATTTTAACCTTTTTATTAAGTACACACTACAATTAGAATGCCTTATTTCTAGGCTATTTGTCCCTTGGAAATATAAATTATTGGATTTTAGAGAGTTATCTTGTTATTACGGCAATGTAATATTCTTAAAGAATATAAACCAATTTTAGAAATGCTCCCAAAATGTTATTGTGTTTCCCAAATCGGGAATCACAATAGGGTTTTAAGAGCAGATTGAAGGGTGGGGTAATGATATTGAAATGGTTGTAACTCAATTTTTTTACTGGATGCTTTTACGCCACCCAAAATCACTTCTCCCATTTCACCATAGAGCAGTTTTACACTAAAACCTGGTACTGCCGGTAAAAAGAACGGTCGTTTGGCAACTTTAGCAAGTATTTTCATAAATTCTTTATTAGTGACGGGTTCTGGCGCAACAGCATTGTAGATCCCATTCCAAGTGTCATCTTCTAAAGCACTAATATACAACCTGCACAAATCTTCGATATGAATCCAGCTGATGTATTGTTTGCCTGTTCCAATTGGAGAAGCTAATCCTGATTTTGCCAGTGGTACAAGCTTTTTTAGCATTCCACCCTCACGGCTCAGTACCGGCCCGGTTCGAAACTGTAT
>JAEWLI010000123.1 GCA_023393375.1 Bacteroidota bacterium | reverse complement strand
AGTTGTTGAACCAGGATTTCGTGAAATGGGTGACCATTGCTTTCATCATCGCCACACCCATCGCTTGGTATGCGATGAATAAATGGCTGGAAAACTTTGCCTATAAAACCGAATTGAGTTGGTGGATTTTTGCCTTAGCGGGTGTGTTTGCATTGGGGATTGCATTGCTGACAGTGAGTTGGCAAAGTTGGAGAGCGGCGACGAGGAATCCGGTCGAAGCTTTAAGATACGAATAGTATCTAAGCGGGGGCACGAGGCAGAGCCTCGCGCCAGTTACGGTTTCAAAAGGGTGATGAACAAGAAATATCAAAGTCTATCAAAAAGTCAGACGAATCATGGTTCAGACAATCAGATGAATCATAGTTCAGACAATATTGAAGGTCATATTAAAACTATAAAATCCTATGTTTAAAATAATCCTCCATTCAGCCGTTCGTAGCTTAATCAAAGCTAAACACATCAGTTTGATTAATTTGATTGGACTTGTTGTTGGACTGACATCTTTTCTGTTTACCTTGCATTATTTGTTGTTCGAGTTTTCTTATGATACATTTTTTAATAAACACGAACAGGTCTACCGGATCAACCTGGAAATAACAAAAGATGGCCAGACGATCTATCATGGAGCTAAAACTCCCCGGGCTATGTTTTTTGCTTTAAAAAATGAACTTCCCGAACTGGAAGCAAATGGGATCTCCTATTTTGAAAAATGCCTGGTCAGTTATGAAGATGTGAGTTACACCAATCAGGATGTATTATGGGTGGATGAAGGTTTTGAAAAAGTATTTCCATTGGAGATGATTTCTGGTGTGGCCGATTATTCCCGGCCAGAAACAGGCATCATTTCCGCTACCAGTGCAAAAGCATTGTTTGGCAACCTGGATCCCATAGGTAAAATTATGGGCGTAAATCAGGGTATGCCCATTGAAATTACGGGTGTTTTCCAGGATTTACCAGCCAACACTCATTTATCGGCAAGCTATTTTGCTTCTATAAAAACCTGGGTAAAAATGGAAGCCATAAGTGAATCAGGAGATTGGCAAGGGAACAGCTGGTGGAACTACATCCGGATATCTGATGCTGCTTCAGCGGAACAAGTAGAAGCCAAAATCAACAACATTGCGGAAACATACATGACCCATTTGGCTAATGATAACCGGGAGGCTACATTTTCCCTGCAGCCACTCAAGAACCTCCATTACATCAGTGGTATGGAAGGTGAAATGGGAGCCACTACCAACTATGCATCACTCAAAAACCTGATTATTATTGTGTTGGTAACACTCATCATTGCCTGGATCAATTATGTAAATCTTTCCACTGCACATGCGCAATCCCGTACCGGACAAATCGGCATTCGAAAGCTTATCGGAGCCTCCCGCATGCATTTGTGGTATCAATCCTTGACCGAGTGTATAATGATTAACATTGTCGCAGTGATCATTTCTTTTCTGATATACATCCTCTTGTTAAATTGGTTTGCACATCTGTTTTTCCTGCCCATTTCCGAAGCTTATTTACCTGTTCGATATCTTTTTCTGATTCTTGCTGCCACCCTTTTTGCCGGTATTTTATTTTCCAGTATCTATTATGCCATTGAATTAGCTTCTATCAACATTTTATCCAAGCAAGAAAAACCTTCTGGCCGGGGTTTTAAAAACGGACTGGTCATGGTACAAATAGTCATTTCCATTGTATTCCTGATTTGTACCATCACTGTTTATAAGCAAATCTCATTTATGAAGAACAAAGACCTTGGCATAGCCCTTAATGATGTGATCATTTGCACCGGCCCTGCTTCTTTAAATGCTGATCATTTTAAAAGGCAACGGTTTGAAGGTTTTAAAAGTCATTTGCTGGAATATGCAGGGTTTGAAGCAGCTACTTTCAACCTGCATGTGCCTGGACAGGAACCTAGGATGGGCTTAATAGAAATGCATAATCCAGGATTGGGGATCAACCCGGATGTGATGTTTTTTGAGAACAATGCCACACAGGGATTTTTGGAAACTTATAAGTTGAAATTGCTTGCCGGAAGGGATTTTAGCCCTGAAGCAAGTCAAAACCACAATCGCATTATCATCAATGAAACCAGCAGAAGACTTTTGGGATTCAAAACCCCGGATGATGCCCTGGGTCAATACATTTTCCATAAAAGGGACGATGCCGAAGGGTTGGAAATAATTGGTGTAGTGGCTGATTTCCATAATGAAGGATTACAAAAACCGATTTATCCAATCGTTTGGAATAATAATTATCCCAGAGAGTTCGGTTATTTTTCTATCAGGATCAATTCATCCAATGTCCATGAGTCAGTGGAAATCTTAAGAACCGTATGGAAACAACACTATTCAAAAGATAACCTGGATTTTGTTTTTGCAAATGACCAATTCAATAAACAGTACGAATCAGAAAGCCGGTTTGGGCTTTTTTACCTATGGCTAACCGTACTTTCTATTGGCATCGCCGCTATGGGACTATATGGGTTGATTTTATTTTATCTCAGTAAACGGAAGGTAGAAATCGGCATCCGCAAAGTAAACGGTGCCAAAATTTGGGAAGTGATGACCTTGCTGAATAAAGATTTTGTAAAATGGGTTTTTATCTCACTGATAATCGCTACCCCCATTGCATATTACGCTATGAACCAATGGCTGGAAAACTTCGCCTACAAAACAGAATTGAGCTGGTGGATATTTGTTTTGGCAGGGGTGTTGGCATTGGGAATTGCATTACTGACGGTGAGTTGGCAATCATATAAAGCGGCGACGAGGAATCCTGTGGAGGCATTGAGGTATGAGTAGTCTGAATCTGGATTTGCTGGATGGAAGGATGAATAGGATTAGAAAACATTGGAACAATGGTCTTACAAAAAGCAATTATTCAAGGAGACATAATCCTGAAAATCATTTAATCCTGTTAATCCTGATTCAGACAATTTGCTGGAAATGCTTGCGATTACCAGATCGACCACTGGTGGATGATGAAATAAAGAACAGTGATTGTGAATAGGGTGGAATGTTGTATTGTATTTACAACCTATTTAGGTAAACCGGTGTCCCTTAAATAATTCTTTGGGAGAAATAGTAAAAAGACTGCATACAATATGAAAAAACTGACGATTTCCATCCTGATCCTTTTTTGCATGAGCTGTGAAAAAGAGGCATTTGATGTAAACAATCCTGATGTTGATACATTTGTTCGACAACTAAAAGAGGGAACCTATGATCATTACAAATTGGGTGAAGATGGTGAAAAGTTATGGCCTGAAATACCAAACTTTACCAGAAAATACATTCCTTTACTCATTAACCATTCGCTCGATACCACTCTAATATGTCCGAGTGATCATTTCCCGGTTAATCCAATATCCTCACTCACACCTTACAGATGGGATGATGGCAAAGCATGCATAATGATCGGTGAATACCTTTTATGGTGCGTGCAAGGCATTATTGAACACAAGACCTTTGCTTCATTGGCTCCAATACTTATAAACACAAATAAAACCAATGATGAAAGACTAAGCGGAAAAGAAATTTTGGAGGTTGTAAAATTATACCAAGAATGGTGGGAAATCAATAGTAAAATCGGAGATACAGATAACCTTCCTTTGGATGGAACCATCTATTTCTGGAGATGAAAGAATTGATGGATATTGTTGGTTATGAATAATTCCACTCAAGCGTATTGTTAATAGTGGATGTAGGTTGGTAGGTGAATGAGTCGTGAAAGAAGGGTGCATGAATCTCAGTTATTTCGTCTTAAAGAATAGCAATAACCATTAAAGGCTTTTTATTCCATAACTTTTCTATGATATTTACGCGTTTTGTGTTTTCTTTGAGTTTCAATCATACGTTTATCCAGTCTTGCTTAAGAAAAATATAAATACAATTACACAAGAAACACAAAAAATTATGAAAAAGTACTTATTAATAATTGGTGCTGCTTTTCTTTTATCCTGTGACAATGAATCAACTAATGTTAAGGTGAATCCGGGAGAAGCATATTTTGAATACGTAAAATATTCAGGAAACGATCCTTATTATGATCAACATTCCTTGGATCAAGGTCAATTTTACAACCCGATTCTACCGGGATTTTACCCTGACCCATCCATTTGTCAGAAAGGGGATGATTATTATCTGGTCACTTCCACATTCTCTTTTTTCCCTGGAGTTCCAATCTTTCATAGTACAGATTTGGTCAACTGGACCCAACTAGGTCATGTGCTGGACCGCCCTTCTCAATTTAATAATGATAGTTTGCCGGTATCGGCTGGTATTTTTGCTCCAGCTATATCATACAATCCGCATAACGACACCTTTTACATGATAACAACTTTTGTAAGAGGAGGCGGTAATTTCGTAGTCACTGCCCAAAACCCAGCGGGTCCTTGGAGCGATCCCATTTGGTTGCCGGAGGTGCCGGATATCGACCCTTCACTGTACTTTGATGAAGATGGTAAAGCCTATGTTACAAATAATCAAGATCCTGAAGGAGGTTCTACATATCAAGGACATAAAGCTACCTGGATACAGGAATTTGATTGGAAAACCAATAAAATGGTTGGTCCACGCAAGATGATTCGTGACGGCGGGCATAACCTGGCCGACAAACCCATATGGATCGAAGCACCTCATATTTTCAAATTGCACGGTTATTATTATTTAACCACAGCCGAAGGTGGAACATCGATCAACCATTCGCAGGTGATTTTCCGTAGCAAGGACATCTGGGGCCCTTATGAAACCAACCCCGACAATCCACTTTTGACCCAACGTCATTTGCCTGCTGACAGAGAATTTCCTGTTACCAATGTAGGTCATGCAGATTATGTACAAACCAGCACGGGCGATTGGTATGCTGTGTTTTTAGGCTGCCGCCCTTATACGGTTAATAATGAATACAATATCGGTCGCGAAACATTCATATTGCCGTTTAATTGGGATAAAGATTGGCCCGAAATATTGCCCAAAGATGAAACATTACCCTTAATCCTTGAAAAACCCGAACTGGAAAATAAACTTTCAAGCGACAAACCTATAATGGGGAACGGCAATTTTTCATGGACTGAAAATTTTGATGGTGGCGAACTTGGTTTCGATTGGATATTTATAAGAACGCTGCGTGAGAAATGGTATACCCTGGAAGAAGGAAAACCGGGATTAACCTTGAAGCTTAGAGATGTAAACATCAGGGAATTAAAACAACCTTCTTTTGTAGCACGTCGTCAGCAACATCATAACATGAGCCTGGAAACAAAACTTGCGTTTACCCCTACAAATGAACAAGAGCTGGCAGGTCTGGTTTTTTTCCAAAACGAAGCTTACCATCTGACTTTGGGCGTTACTCAAATTGATGGCAAAATCCATGTGGTAGTTCAAAGGGCAAAAGAAGATCCAAGCATTGTACGCAATATGTCCGGTGAAAACTTTGACGGTACGGTAGAAAAAGTAGTTTTGGCCCAAAAAGATATTTCCGAAATCTATACAGGCGAAATTCTTCTAAGAGTATCCATGAAAGATGGTAAATTTAGTTTTGAAGCCAACACTAACGGTGAATGGGAAACATTACACGATGGAGTTGATGCCACTTATCTGAGTACCGAAAAAGCAGGTGGATTTGTGGGTACAGTAATGGGCCCTTATGCTTCTTCAAATGAATAAATAGGCTATAACGGAGGGCTGAGGGCGAAGAGTTGGCTTCTCCTTCCGCGTCATTTCCGTGAAGGGGGGAATCTCAAAAGTCTTGAAGTATTGGTCAAATTAATCAATTGATTATTTGATCAATACTTTATTTTTTTATCAAGTTTAGGCAATTATTATGTTGTGCCCGCAATCCCAATTCTCAAGCCACCCACACAAGAGCCTGCCGCGCCAAAGCCGGCCGACTCACACACCGACACTCAAACCCAAAACCACACCCTCCTCCGGTCTTTGGCCGCTCCACGAGGCTTTTACGTTAATGTTTTAGATAAAATAAAATCTAATCTGGAGGATAATTGAAACAATGGCGGCGAATCACCTTCGCCATGGTGCGTGTCTCACGCACCTCATGGGCGAGGCATTTAATTATACAATTTACCATAAAAGGGAAAATTGATGTATTTGCTTGTGTAATAATGCCCAACCATATCCATCTAATTGGGAGGATAATTGAAAACAATGGTGGCGAATCACCTCAGGTTCTTTTTTAAAGTACACTGCACATCAATATAGGAGAATGCTGGTTGAAAGTGTTATTTTAGACAAATACAAAGTGAAGATGTGCGAACAAAAAGCATATGTTTTGGCAACGTGATTCTCTTGCTGTTCCTCTATTTACCCGTGAAGTGGCAATGCAAAAACTTGTTTACATCCATAACAACCATTTGCAGGAACGATGGAATCTGGCCAAGCACCCTTATGATTATAAGTATTCATCGGCTAAGTATTATGAGCGCGACGAGAAAAATTTCAGCTTTTTATAAGATCTCCTGTTGGAAATATAAACAGGGGCTCAATTTGGTGTGTGAGACACTCACCATGATAAAAGAAACAGAGATCGAAAGGAATGAAAACAATTTGTCACGTACCTTACGGCACTTATTTGGCTATGTATTCTATTTTCTACCAAGCTGCCATCCCGATGGGATTGGTTTTTGTAAATTATTCCAGTTGTGTTATTTTGAATGAGGGTTTCAAATAAAAAGCTATCGGAAACAATAACAGGTTATAAAAAAAGTCCCGTTAGGGACGAAAGCTTGGTAGAATTATTTATCAAGTAGAGTTAAAAATCCCGTCAGGGATGCGACCTGAGTGTTATTAATAGGGCAGAGCCACCTTCTCCTCCCGTGTCATTCCAGCGAACGTTGCAAGAATTCTGTTTGAACAAGCTTTACACGGCAATTTCTCTTCATCATAAACCTTCTTAAAACTTCAATTCATAATGTTCAATCCTAATATTAACTCATTATTAACAGCCTCCATCGCACATTAAGATAATTCATTTTGTAGATTTGTTAACATACTTATTCTCTAACACATCAAATCATTAGACATTTTAAAAACTACTTATGAAAATTAAAAGCAAATCATTGGGATTGGCGATGAGTTCCCTATTGTTGGTTGGATTAGGATTATCGGGGTGTTCTGCTACCTCGAAGGTCAACACTGATAATACTGCCAAAACAGAAAGTGCTGCCAGAAATGAGGGTGCTGTCAAAAGCGATACGGTTAGAAGCATCGCACCGTACTTTGTTGCAGCTACTACATCTGTCAAAACACCGGATGAAGAAGGTTTTCTTCAACGTTGGTTTCTCCTGGAGCCAATAGACAAACCGAACCGTAGCAATACTGTTTTTACAGATAGCTACCTTAGAGAAGCATTTAGCACCGAGTATTTCCCAAACCAGTTTACTGTACTTCCCAAACATGGTGACAAAGTAAAAGTAGGTGAACAAGAACTTACTTGGCATGCATTGGAAAGCACCAATTTCAATGTCAAACTTTTCCGTTTCGCTTATGGACTCGACAAACAGGTTTATGGTGTTTTGTTTTGGGCGGTAACCGTAGTGAACAGTCCTGAGGAAATGAAGAATGTAAGAATGGCTGTGGGGTCCAATTCAGCATCCATGTGGTGGTTAAATGGAAAGGAAGCTCTGATAATGTCGGGCGACCGTCGCATGGTGATGGATGATTGTGTCTCGCCTCGTCTTACTCTCAACAAAGGCAAAAACATCATCCGTGGCGCAATCATCAATGGTCCCGGAATGAGCGATTTCTGTGTTCGTTTTTTGGATGAAAAAGGAAAACCGATAAAGGATCTCACCATTAGTTATGAATAAAATCAGTTAATTATCCTATTAAAAATCTACTTGTATTGAAATTGAAGTTATGAAAACAAGAAATAAAATATTGGGTGCTACAGCCTTATTAACTGTACTGATAATCGGAACAGCAATGGCACAAATTGGTAAACCATTTATACATGATCCTTCAACCATTATGGAATGTGAGGGAAAATACTACACATTTGGCACACGTGGTGGCGGATTAATATCTGAAGACGGCTGGACATGGAATAGTGGCGGCGTAAGGCCAGGTGGTGGAGCTGCTCCCGATGTTATAAAAATCGGCGATCGTTATCTGATCGCATATGGTGCAACAGGTGGTGGCTTGGGTGGCGGACACAATGGAAGAATACTTACCATGTGGAACAAGACACTAGACCCAAACTCACCCGATTTTGAATATTCTGAAGCTATCGTAGTGGCCTCATCAGATGGTATAGAAGATAACGACGCCATCGATCCCGGTCTTCTGTTAGATCCTACCGATGGACGCTTGTGGTTGTCATACGGCACCTATTTCGGGTTCATCCGATTGATTGAACTTGACCCTAAAACCGGAAAACGGGTTGAAGGAAATAAAGCCATAGACATCGCCATTGATTGTGAAGCTACTACATTAACGTATCGCAATGGGTGGTATTATCTGCTTGGCACACATGGCACTTGCTGCGATGGTCCAAATTCAACATATAATATTGTGGTGGGGCGTTCGAAAAAAGTAACTGGACCATATGTGGATAATATGGGAAGAGAAATGTTAAAAGGTGGTGCCAAGATGGTGGTTGCTGCTGGCGGAAGAGTAACGGGACCCGGTCATTTTGGAAGAGTGATAGTTGCTGATGGTGTAGAAAAAATCTCCCTCCATTATGAAGCAGATTTTGATCAAAGCGGACGTAGCGTTTTGGGTATCCGCCCTTTATTATGGAAAAATGATTGGCCTGTAGCCGGAGATAATTTTAAAGAAGGAACCTATCAAATAGAATCCGAGAGAAGGGGATATGCCTTAGAGCTAGTGGTAGATTTTGTAAGGATGCCACACACATTCAGAGGTTTAAACTATAATGAAGACGAACCCATTACATCCATTCCTGCCCAGCAATTGTCTGATGTGATTGATACCTGGCCAAAAGGCAATATAGGTGTGAGATTAAGAGATTATATGTTTCGCCCACATCAGAGGTGGACAATAACTGCAGTTCCCGGTGCGGGAGGATATCTTGGTGGCCCTTATTACAAAATAGTAATAGAAGGTACAGAACGGGCATTGGCCGCAACAGCAGATGCTGAATTAATCACAGTTCCGGAATTTTCGGGTGCCCCCGAACAATTATGGCGGATCGATCAATTGGTTGATGGCACCTACAGAATTATGCCCAAGGTTGTTCCAAACTCAAAAGAAGAGTTGGTGTTAATTTCAATCGGAGACAGCACTCCCACACTTGCACCGTTTGATATGAACAGCGACAATTCCAAATGGAATTTTAAAGCACATTAAACCTATTTTAAACGAGAGACGCAAGTTAATTTAACGGCGTCTTTCGTTTTCCCATCAATTCATCTCATCACAAATAATAAGATATCCTTTAAGAGGCAAAGGATCATAATCATAATAGATAAATCCATCTCCGAATAAAGAACTATATTGTGTGTCTTTTCTTGACACACAGTATCACACAGAACAGCTTTCATCCAATCAAAACTCTTTTGGAGTTGGTAAAACCGGATAGCGGTGACGAGCAATCCAGAGGAAGTTAAAGATAAAAACAGACATTTATTACTTATGTACAAATCCCCAACTTTTGTTTTTGATAAAAGAGTTAGTTGGTATAATTTTATATTAATATTCAAATATTATTTTATGTTATATAAAAACCTCCTATTACTGCTAAGCTTTCTCACAACATACCATCTAAATGCTCAAGATTATTCTTGGACAGTTCAGGCCCAAAGTAATAACAGTGGATATAGCTCGGAAGCAATTCACATTGAGGTTGATGATCAAGATAATATTTATTCAGCTATCAAGGTATATGATTCTATTTGGATCGAATCAACTCACCTTAAATCCAAAGGAGGTGCCAATATTTTTATTGTAAAATACGATAAAAATGGAAAATTTTTGGACACATTATCCTTTCGCCTTGGTGCGTGTCTCACGCACCACAAAGGCGAATTATTTCAATTATCATTATATCCAATCTGCAAATAAATAGAAAATGGAACCAGAATTAGAGTATAAAAGAAAATCATTTATTAAACCTGGGGAAATATGTTTTTGGACTGCAACAATTAACAAATGGCAACCTTTACTGATGGATGACAGGTTCAAAGATGTGATAATTGATTCATTATCCTATTTAACCATAAAAGGGAAAATTGATGTATTTGCATTTGTAATAATGCCCAACCATATCCATCTAATTTGGAGGATAATTGAAAACAATGGTGGTGAATCACCTCAAGGTTCTTTTTTAAAATACACTGCACATCAATTCAGGAGAATACTGTTGGGCACTGATGAATTGGACAATTACAAAGTGAAGATGGCAAACAAAAAACATATGTTTTGGCAACGCGATTCTCTTGCTGTTCCTCTATTTACCCGTGAAGTGGCAATGCAAAAACTTGATTACATCCATGACAACCCTTTGCAGGAACGATGGAATCTGGCCAAGCACCCTTGTGAGTATAAGTATTCATCGGCTAAGTATTATGAGTGCAACGAGAAAAATTTCAGCTTTTTAAAAGATCTCCTGTTGGAAATTAAACAGGTGCTCAATTTGGTGCGTGAGACACGCACCATGGCGAAGACAA
>JAEWLI010000103.1 GCA_023393375.1 Bacteroidota bacterium | reverse complement strand
GGTAGATGTATAAGTGTATCCATCTTTGATTTCAAATTCCTTGTCGTTGTCGCATCCTACTAATGATAAACTAATGCATATGAGGATCAATACATTCTTTATATTTTTCATTTTCGTAAGGAATAAGAGTTGATTTACTGATGATATTTTTTATCAAATATATGCAAAGTACAATTAATAAGATGGATACTTCAATAAATTATTTTTTATTGAAGAAAGTGGATTAGTATTTTTTAAAGTGCTCGGTGTTGAGGAATTTTATCAACTTTCAGTTCAAAGCGGAACATATACTATTTTCTTAGATATGAAAAAATCTTCTTCAAAATATGCTTCTATTGGATACACGGAATGTTTTTTATTTAAATGTGACAATTCTTCTTTTAGATCCCCTCCTTTCAGATATATGATACCATTTTTTATCTGATGTAGATGCTTAGAGCTAATCTTATTCTTTACCCATTTATAAAAAACATCAAATTGAGTAACTGCCCGGCTCACCACAAAATCATATTTTTCGTTCAGTTGCTCTACCCGGGCCTGCTCGGCTTTTATATTATCGAGACCTAAACTGCTGGCAATCTCATTCACCACTTTTATTTTTTTACCGATAGAATCGACCAGATGAAACTGTGTGTCGGGAAATAAAATGGCTAACGGTATTCCTGGGAAACCACCACCAGTACCGGCATCAAGTATATGAGCTCCCGAATTAAATTGGACAAGTTTGGCGATGGACAATGAATGAAGCACATGTCTTTCGTATAACTGATCAATATCCTTTCTGGAAATCACATTAATTTGTGAGTTCCATTTAAGGTATTCGTTATATAAAGAGGAAATCTGTTCCTTTTGCTTTTGACTTAGCTGGGGGAAATATTTCAAAATGATTTGATGCTCTTGCAAAGATAATTCGATTAAAATTCAAACAGTTTTCAACAAACCCACACCCAAACCCACACCCACACCTAAATGTGGTCTTCCTTACCCTTCACAAGATCATACATTAACTCTCTGGCCCTGTGGAGTTGGGCTTTAATAGTTCCCAGAGGAGCATCTAGTTCGACAGCAATTTCTTCATATGAAAGTTCACTGAAGTACCTGAGTTTGACCAATTTTTGGTATTTTGAAGGAAGCTTGGTTACAAAAAGCCTGATCAGTTCAACTTTTTGACTTTTGATGGTTTCTTCCTGTGGGTTAAGGTTTTCATCCTGAACATCAATGCTTACAGCTTCACCATTATCATCAGTAAAGGAAGAATTAAGGCTAAGCGTCTCCAGTTTCTTTTTTCTGATAAAATCTATAGAATTATTGGTAGCGATTCTAAACAGCCATGTTGAAAAGGTATAGTCTTTCTTAAACCTTTTTAAGTTTCTAAAAGCTTTGGCGAAAGCCTCTATGGTCAGGTCTTCGGCATCATCAACATTTCGCACCATTTTCAGGATCATGTGATAAACAGGCTTTTTATACCTCTTCATCAATTCTGCATAAGCCTGTTCATCATTTTCCAGTGTTGCTTGATCAATAAGACGGAAATCCTCTAAAGCTTTATCTGAAAAATGTTTGTTACTGTTTAATTCCATTTAATTTTTCTGGTAAATAACGCCCGTGTCCCAATAAACAAATAGTAGAAGAACCATAGAAAATCAAATAACGGCATCAACCAAAGGTTTATTTTATCCCCAAATCTTTTGCCTGCCTGATAAAACAAGATGGTGAAAAAAGCCAGCTTCATGACATAACCACCCAAAATATAGTATAGTTCAAACTTGTACAAAATTAATACAAATAATGATACCCAAAATAAAATTTGAGATAAAGCAATGATACCCAGCCTGAATTTATCCCTCTTTTTATATAATTTTCCTACAGATAAATGACGAAGTTTTTGACGTAAGTATGTGTTTAAAGTAACCTTTGGAATCGATTCCATCGTTGCATTTTTGCCTACTACTATCCGGGTATTGGTTTTATTGGCATGTTCATTAATAAAAAGGTCATCATCCCCTCCGGTAACTTTCAGATATTTATTGAATCCTTTTTTATTTACAAATAATGATTTTTTATAAGATAGATTCCGTCCCACTCCCATATAGGGTCTGCCATTTTTAGCTGCACCTAAATATTGAATTCCGGTAAATAATGTTTCGAATCGGATAAAATGATTTAACATACCTCTCTTCTTCTGATACGGTGAGTAGCCTAGTACAAAATCAGTTTTTTCATCGTACCCTTTCGCCATTAACGTAATCCAATCATCCGATGAAGGAATACAATCAGCATCTGTAAATAGGATGTAATCGTTTTTTGCAGCCCTAATGCCAAGAGTCAGTCCATATTTTTTCCCATTGATATGTGGTGGTGTTTCTTCCACCTGAACTAATTTTATTTGGGGATGAATGCTTTTTTGTTCCAACAAATAATCATAAGTATTGTCATTGGACCTGTCGTTGACCACTATTATTTCATAATTGTTGTGCCTCTGATTTAATAGTGCTGGCAAAAGCCTTTTTAAATTTTCCAATTCATTGTGTGCGCAAATCACCACGGAAACAGGAATATCAGCATCCTTTTCTTCGATTGTACCAGAAGGGGCAATTCGATTGATCAGGATAATTCGATGTAGATAATGAAAGGTCTGTATTAAAACGAATAATACATAAAAACCAAAAACAATAAATAATATCATATTAAACATAACTGGATTCATACGGGTATAAATATAAGCCTTTGTTTCGGATCAAGTCAAAAACCGGTATCCGGTAATTTGTAAGATAATAAGCAGTTTTTAACATATTTAACACGTTTTATTGATTGAAATCTTATGCTTTCGCCCTGCTGATCCATCAGCATTTTTGCTTTTTATGGTTGGTGCAATTACTTACATGTATGAATGAAAAAAAAGATCAAATTGCTATTATAAATGAATATGTGATAAAGTAGGTATAATTCCTGATTTTTTGATAGACCCACCGATTTCTGTTGCTGATTGGGGAAATATAGAACAGTTGTCTAAAATATTCCACAACTTACGTGGATAAAAGGCCGAATTTGGTCGAGTTTTCCTTTGGCATCATATTGGCATATTGGATAACCAAGGATGTAAATCTAAAACTATTTTTTCTGGGGAGTTTAAAGATTTTTTTATATACTATATATCCAGAGTGTTAGTATTCCACTGGAAATTAAGGTTATGCAATTTTGCATAACCTTTTTTCTTTTATCATCCGGCCAAAAGAAAGGGATCTGTATTAATCATCTATTAATTCTTCAATTTCTGATAGTTTTTTAGCATTGTATCTTCCAGAAGTCGCGTAGATAATAGTACCCTGCTTATCTAATAAGAAAAAATAAGGAATATCCTTTTTTTCAAAATCCAGAAATTCTTTGTAAGGTTCTAATTTACCCTTGTAAAACAGCACATAAGGCAGCAATGAAGGATCCATATTTTTTATTGCTTTCTTCCTGGCTGTACCAGCAGCAGCAGTATTTATGCCGGTAAACATGGGTATAAAATAGAGATTTACATCATAACCAAAATCTGCAAAAATCCCAGATGGCTTTTGTACAAAGGTACCATGAATGGGACGAAACCACGTATTTAAGTCCTCCTCAGCTTTTTTAGAATACGCTAATCCTAGTAGTGTAAATTTACCCATGGTTTGTGTGGGAAGGTTCACATTTCTTTTATGTATGTTCTCTGCAGAAAGCACAGGAAAAGATTTACCCACTACCTGACCCAATCCAGGTTGTGAAAACCATATTAATAAACCCAATAAAGCCAAAATCTTCATAATTGTTCGATTAAATAATCCTTTGATGTTTTCAAATATAAACCTCTATTTCCATTTAGGATATTAAAATATATATCGATGTGTCATTCTTCTTTATTTTGACATGTAATATTTATATCTTCGCATAAAATATAAAGAACTTTATTGACGTTTTTTCCCAGAAATCATTATCAATCATGCTGAAATATACCCTTCTTTTTTCATTATCAATTTTAGTTATTAATTATTCACAGGCACAAAATTCCGTAGAAGCCCTAGATACGACCATCAATAGTGCGGCTAATGAATTAAACCCAATAATCCATCCCGATGGCAAATCTTTGTATTTTACACGGGCTAACCATATTGGTAATATTGGGGGCAAAAAAGACAAAGGGGATATTTGGGTATCCAAATGGGAAGAAAATGGTTGGCAACCAGCTAAAAATGTAGGTTTCCCACTAAACAATAGTCATTTCAATGTCGTCCTGGGATTTTCTGACGATGGGAACAAAATATTTCTCCAAAACCATTATTCAAAAGAAGCCTCTTTTCTTCCTAAACAAGGCATTTCGGTTTCCTATCGACAAGGTGACTCCTGGTCATTTCCCGAACCGGTAAGTATGAAGTACTATTACTCTAAATCTGAACATCAGAGTGCCTCCCTTTCACAAGATGGCAAGATTATGCTGTTGTCGATGGAATCTTATGTAACATACGGTGCTGAAGATATTTATGTAAGCTTTTTAAGATCCAATGGCGAATGGACCGATCCACTAAATTTAGGAATGGATATAAACACCCGCTTTCAAGAAATGACGGCTACTTTGCTGAAAGACAACAAAACCCTGATTTTTTCAAGTAATGGACATGGGGGTGAAGGAAGTGCTGACCTTTTTTATTCAGAACGGTTGGATGATACCTGGACAAAATGGAGCAAACCTCAAAATATGGGGAAAACTATAAATACCCGTGGAAGAGAACTTTATTATTCAATTGATCCGGATGAAACGTATGCCTACTTTATATCTACCCAAAACAGTGAAGGATATGGAGACATCAAAAGAGTAAAATTGGAGCAGGATGATTTAGCCGTACAGGTTGAAGAATTTGTGGCAGAAGTTCCCGAACCCGTGTTTGAACCAGATGTGACCAATGAACCAGAAATCTCAACAGAGCCTGAGATCGCAATTGAGCCTGAAATTTCAGTTGAACCTGATGAAGTGCTCACCCCTGAAACTGAACCAGAAAAACAAGAAGAAAATGTCATTAGGGCAATAGTAGTTGAGGGAAGAATAACAAATATAAAAAGCCAGGAGAATATTGCAGGCCGGATCGTATTTTCTCCAGTAAATGCACAGCAAAAAGCTGTCACATTTCAGGCTGAGAATGGCCTCTATCGTGTGCAGCTAAATCCCGGAAATTATAGTGTAAAAGCCACTTCCAAAGGATTTATGACATTGGAGGAAGAAATCTCAATTGGTAGTGAGAATATGTCAATCTCTCGAAATTTTGAATTGTCTCCCCTTGATATCGGATCGACATTTCGCTTGAGCAATGTACTTTTCAGCCGGGGCACTACCGAACTACTGGAATCTTCATATCCGGAGTTGAACAGGGTGGTAGACATGCTTCAAGAAAACCCTTCTATTAAAATTCAACTATCTGGACATACGGATAACCAGGGAGTAGCCAGATTAAATTTAAAACTATCACAAGAGCGCGTGGAAACTGTAAAAAAATATCTGATAGAGCGTGGTGTTGATAACAAAAGAATAACAGGCAAAGGATACGGTGGCTCTCAACCAGTAGCTCCCAATAGCAATGAAGAATCACGTCAACTTAACAGACGGGTAGAGTTTACTATAATTCAAAATTAAGGAAATTACTTAGGTAAATTACTTATTTTCAGAACAGTATATTAGGATTAATTTTATATTAATTATATATATACCAATTCGAATTGTATGTGGCTATGTAAGATAATTCTCAATTTATAAAGCACATTATATCCCTAAACCAGTAAGGGGAAAGAATTATGATGAGTACCTTCACTACGGTTTCTAAAAAACCCACAAACATTTAGTTTTTTTGATTGAGTATCAAGCAGTTAAGCTTATGGGTGTTTCCAAGTTGGAAATTAACAGTAAAACATTATTCAAGTAAGTATTCCGTATTCTATGGAGGTCTTTTCGATTTTAGAATACCTAATTTTGAATCGTTCAAAAATATAGAATGATGAAAAAGAAATTAGTAATAATGTTTCTCGGGGCAATGATATCAGGCATTTTGGTAATAGCAGCCAATAATGTAGTTGATTATAAGTTTCATTCGATTTATGTGTACAATTTTACAAAGTACATCGAGTGGCCTACGCCTGCTCCTGAATTCAGGATCCATATTCTGGGTGGCAATGCCAACATTCTGGATACATTTAAATCAATGGCTGAATCCAAGCAAGTATCCGGTAGTAAAATTACGGTGAAGCAATTCAGCAACATCAATAGCTTAACAACAGAGTGCGACATCGTATTTGTACCCAATAGTGAAAGCAGTGTGGCTGCAAAAGTAATTGATAAATTTAAAGGCAAAAGTACTTTAGTAATTACGGAAAAAAATGGTTTGTGTGAAAGCGGGAGCTGCATCAATTTTGTACTGGTGGACAACCGGTTAAAATTTGAGATTAATAAATCTGCTATTGATCAAGCAGGTTTAAAAGTTTCGGCACAGTTATTACAAATGGGAATTGAAAAATAAGAACGATTAGGTTTTCTAAATGTTAAACAGGTATTGCCTCTAATTAATAGAGGCTTTTTTTTTGGTTAACAGTTCCAGGGTTAATAAAAAGCCACATACATCCACAACGACATAGACAGTTGGAAAAAATCTATCGGCATGCAATTGATGAGAGGCAACTATGATAAATTCTTACTGGACTTCCTAAACAACAGACACTAAAAAAGCAATCAGTGATGTAGTTTCAAAATGGGGACAACCTCGATGAATTATTCTGGAAACTCCAGTAGCTCAATATTTACAACCTGCGAGTCGGCAGGAAGCGAAAAGAGGAAAAACAGAGTTGAAGGGGGCAAATTTGTTGATAATAGACTTATTACATTTTTTAAAAAAATTAAGCAAATCAATTTGTATATGTAATGTTTTTGCCTATGCCAATCCATCAATCCATTCATTATTACAACACGATTGATCAGGACACTATCTCAGGCAGCATACAGTGAGTTATTATGTGGTAATTTTTGGACTTAGTTTACAAAAAACTGGAACTTTTTTTTCTCTACCTTAGCTTCAAATTGTAGATAATAAAATAAAGTAATGGATATAAAAAAATTAGATATTAAATGGAGTATCTTGTTTATCATCCTACTCATTTGCATAAATTTTATACTTTTTTTAGTAAATCGCAAAACAATTGAAAAAAGCGAAGAAACTCTGGAGCAAGTAGCAAAAATAGAGAAAGCTTATGAAATACTTTGGGATGATGTTCAAGGTGGTGATTTGGGAATTAGAGGATATATGTTGAATCCTGAAGAAGTTATGTTAGAACCGCTTTATTCAGGCATTAAACTTTACCAAGTCAATTACAATACCCTGCATTCTTTGCTTCAGGAACAAGGTTTTGATGTAAGCCTACTTTCAGATTTCAGGGCTATGCTCGAATATAAGTTTAACGAAACCCTGGAGATGAGAAAGTTGGTAGATGAAGGGAAAATAGACGAAGCAATGATTTTATTGAAAAAAGACTCAGGTTATGAACTTTGGAAATTGACCCAAAAACTGAAACCAGAAATAGATAAATTCGAAAATGAACTATTGATAGAAGCGCAAACTACTTTAGAAAGCAATAAAAA
>JAEWLI010000011.1 GCA_023393375.1 Bacteroidota bacterium | reverse complement strand
CGTCGGTCTGTCTTTTTTCCAAGAACTGAACATGGCCATTGGCATATTCGTAAATATAGAATTTGCGAGCCATGCCAAAGTGTTCGTTTACTTGAACACCGTCGGTAGATGTGATGGCTAATTTCATTTTTATATGTTTAGTTGGTAATATGTTTAGCTGTTGAGTTGTTACCTCATCAATTCATTTTGAACATGTTTCTTTTTCCTTGTTTCTTGTTTCTTGTTTCTTGTTCCTTGTTCCTTCTCTTAAACACATCCCTGAGCTGAACCTCCACAGGAAGTACCACAGGCAAAGGCATCCCGCTTTTTCAAGGTTTTTAAAGGTTTCCCTTTATAAATAGCATGTAACCCTTCAGCAATCATTCCGCTCATCTCAATTACTTTAATACCTTTATCTCCAATTATTTCCAATGGTTTATTCCCAACACCACTTACCAAGATGGCCTTACAATCGCTAATTATCTCTGCCAATTTCACCCATCGGTTATCACCCAATCCCATAGGAGGGGTTTCCCTTTTTTCTACCAATTCATATTCTCCGTCCACTTCTTTAAAGATGTGCAGTTCTTTTGCCTCACCCATGTGCCCTCGTGCGAGGCTACTGCCACATAGAGAGCAGATTCGCTATTTTCAGTGTACGACGAGCACTCTTGTAGTAAGCTTTTTGCCTCTTCCATTTCTTGACCCAACAAACCAACGGCATCGGCACGACAGCGGGCGCAATGCGTCATTTGTGGCATAAATACAGATACCTGTGCACGTACATCGGCAACCAATTCCCGTGAAGGTTTCGGAACATCATCAAAAAACTTGTTGGTGTTCGGATAAACAGGAATACAATTGATGATGTCGGCCTTCATTTCCTTCATTTTCCTGGCTACTTCTGGTATGTGCCAGTCGTTCAAGCCCGGAAGGATCACACTGTTTATCTTTAGCGTTAGATTTTTAGCCTTGATCATTTCTATGGCTTCCATTTGTTTTTCCATCACGAGCCTCCCAGCATCCATTCCCCGATACATTTTCTTTTGATAACGAACCCATGAATATATTCTTTCCAGGACGACAGGATCAATCCCATTTACCGTGATGGTGATATGCGATACATTCAGATCCGCCAATTCATCGATATAAGGACCGATTTCTAGTCCATTGGTGGACAGACAGAAAATAAGTTCTGGAAATTCCTTACGGATCAATCTCATCGTTTCCATGGTTTGCTCAGCATTGGCAAAAGGGTCACCGGGACCTGCAATACCCACAACCGTGATTTTACCTTTATCTATCTGTTTGATTTTCTTTACATATACCAAAGCCTGCTGAGGTGAGAGCACTGCGCTTGTTACTCCGGGACGACTTTCATTTACACAATCAAACTTTCTATCACAATAATTACATTGCATATTACAACCAGGTGCTACTGGAAGGTGTACGCGTCCGTATTTAAATTTTGCTTGAAAGCTGAAACAGGGATGTTTTACTTCTTCAGTACTCATAAGTTTAGTTTTAGCTTTTTTTTACATGTATTTATATCCAACTGATGAATGGTCTTGCTTGTAGCCGATCAATGCATTGGTAATCTGATCGAACAATTGCTGAGCTCCTCTATAACCCACATGGAGTATTCGCTGACCGCCAATTCTATCATGAATAGGAAAACCTATCCTGATTAAAGGGATTCCGATTTCTCTCGAAATATAATATCCTTTGCTGCTTCCGATAATGATGTCAGGCTTTAAATCCTTAATTTTATCGGCAATGTCCTCGAAATCTACACCCACAAACACAGGGACTTCAGGTTCCGAATCTTTTCTATTTTTATTGATAATACCTTTCAATTTGCCACTTTCGCCACCTGAAGCACATAACACTGGTTCTATTCCAATTTCAAGTAGAAATTCAGCCATGCCGGCTACCAGATCTTCTTCACCATACAACACCGCTTTCTTTCCAAATACATACTTGTGGCCATCAATATATGAATCAATCAACCTGCCACGTTCCTTTTTATGCTTTTCTGGAAGTAGAGTGTTGTACTCCTCCTCAAGAATATCTATAAACCTATCGGTGGCAGCAATTCCTATTGGCATTCCTATGTTATGCCTTTTTACCGAATGGGTTTTCTCCAAATATTGACCTGCCGAAGTGAACGAGGATAAAACCATTCCCAGTTCGACCACACATTTTGCGTTTGACGAATTTTTTATCTTTGCCAATGGCGTGCCTCCTTCGGGAATTTTTACATAAGTATCCCAAGCTCCCCCATCAAGGGTATCAGAATAATCAGGAAGAACCGTATGTGATATACCAAAATCCTCCAGTATTTCCTTCCAGTATCTAATATCGGCAGGAGAGACCATGCCCGGCAACAACACCAGTTCGTCGGAAGGTGTGGTTTTTGGAGCCGCCAATTGCTCAATCAATGCCAATATGGTTTTATGGAAACCTTCCATATGTGTTCCTTGAAAGCTCGGTGTCTTTACTTCAACCAGGGCAGGAAGTTCTTTTTCCGCATTTTCCTTCAAATATTCGTGGATAAACATCCGCACATCATCACCAATGGTTTCGCTCAAACAAGTAGAGGCGATACCAATCATTTGAGGTTGATATTGTTTGGTAATATTTTCTACTGCCAATTGAAAATTCAGTTTACCACCAAATATGGCTGTCATTTCCCCGAAATTCGTGGAAGCCACATCTACAGGTTCTTTAAAATGGCTGATCATATATCGTCTGATATAGGTACTACAACCTTGGGATCCATGTAGCAATGGAACGCAACCCTCTACCCCTTTGAATGCCAGACAAGCTCCCAGTGGCATACACAATTTGCACGCGTTTCTCGAAGAGACAAATCCCGCCTTATTTTCTATCGCTTCCATACCTCATTCTGTTTAGGTGAACTTTCCAAACCGGGCTCATAGCCGTATTGTAAATCTCTTTAGCGAAGTTGAGCATTCCTTCATACCCAGCCAGTGCTTCCTTTCTTTCGTGATTGTGGTCACAAAAACCCAATCCCAGTTTATAAGCGATAGGCCTTTCCTTTACTCCTCCAATAAGAATGTCCGCTCCTTTTTCCATTACAAATTTTGAAAGTTCCAGCGGATTGGAATCGTCCACAATCACCGTATCCTCGTCACTCAATTCCTTCATCTGTGCATAATCATCCTTGTTGCCGGTTTGTGATCCAGCCAGCACGGTTTTTACACCGATCATGTTCAGGGCTTTTATCAATGAAATGGCTTTAAAGGCTCCTCCAACATATATAGCTGCTTTTTTTCCGGCCAGTGCCTTTTTGTATTTCATTAGTTCCGGCATAATGCGGCTCACCTCCGAATGCACCAATTCGCGTGTCCTGGTCATGATTTCATCGTTATTGAAAAACTTAGCAACCTCGTAAAGGGCATCCGACATGTCTTCGATGCCAAAATAAGAGACCTTACAAGCGGGTATATTGAATTTTTCTTTCATCAGATCGGCCAAATGCATCATCGATCCTGAGCATTGAACCAGGTTGAGGGCCGCTTTATGGGATTTCCTCACTTGTCCTATCCGGCCATCACCAGTAATGGTAGCCACTACTTCAATACCCATTTTCTCATAATATTCCTTTAGCATCCATATTTCCCCCGCCAGATTAAAATCACCGAGGATATTGACACTATAAGGGGAAACCTCAGCATCATTGTCCGTTCCGATTAATGGAAACAAGGCTTCGCAGGCTGCTTTATAACCATCTTTCTTAGTACCTTTAAAACCCTCTGATTGCACAGGAATCACCGGTATGTTTTTTTCTTTTTCCACTTTTTTGCAAATAGCATTCACATCATCACCAATCAAACCTACTATACAGGTAGAGTAGATAAAAGCGGCTTCAGGTTTATAAGCGTCGATGAGTTCAATTAAACTAGCATACAGTTTATTTTCTCCGCCATAAATCACATCTTTTTCCCTCAAATCGGTAGAAAAGCTTAGCCTATGAATTTCTGGCCCTGATGAAAGGGCCCCACGAATATCCCATGTGTATGCCGCACAACCTACAGGTCCATGAACTACATGTAACGCATCGGCAATAGGGTACACCACCACACGTGATCCACAAAACACGCAAGCTCTTTGACTTACCGATCCGGCCAGACTTTGCTTGTCACAGTCAAGGTTGAAGTCTTTTGCGCCATTTATATATACCTGGCCTTTTCTTTTGTCTAGTAGATTGATCATGCTCTGTTTTTTTTATTCATTGGAACTCATGATGATGTCAGGTAACGGGACTCTTCTTGTTATTTCAACCTCTCCTCTCCGATGAATAAATCATCCAGGTTGATAATAGTCGGCATCTACCTTAATAGTTGGCAGCACCTTCCTCCCTTCGTAATCATCGCGATGACCAAATTCGTAACCGGCAGCAATGGTTTCCATGCCCAACTCGATGAACAAATCCTGATAATGGTGCGCCCTGGAGCCACCCACAAATAACATAGCCTTTTTACCCTCTGTGCGTGGCCTTATTTCTTTGATCACCTTATCAACCGCTTTCATCTCCTCCTCAATTAGCTTTTCTACTCGTTTTTTCAACTCCTTATCTTCAAAATAATCTGCGATTTTCCTCAACGATTTCGCGGAAGCGTGTGCACCTATAAAGTTGACTTTCGTCCAGGGAATACCGAATTTCTTTTCCATCATCTCGGCCACATAGTTGATTGATCTGTGACACATGATCACGTTCAAGTCTGCTGTATGCGAATTGGCAAACTGTTGTATGGTAGAGTTGCCACTAAAAGTAGCTTGTAGCGAAATCCCTGCTTTCTCAAACATTTCTTCCAATACAAAGGCATCACCACCAATGTTGTACTCTCCTAATAGGTTCACCTTAAACTTCTTACCAATATCACTGTCGTCGGTGCCAATCACATGTTTAAAGATCTGGTTATTTGCAATGTGATGCCCGGCAGACTGGCTTACACCTTTGTAACCTTCGCAGCTGAAACCAAACACATTGCAATCGCCAAATTTCTCTTTCATTTCTCTGGCTACAGCATGAACATCATCCCCGATCAATCCTACAGGACAAGTTGAAAATATGGCTATGGCCTTGGGATGAAACAAATCGTAAGCTTCCTGTATGGCTTGTCTTAATTTCTTTTCTCCACCAAATACAATGTTCTCGTCTTGCATGTCGGTCGAAAAACAATAGGTCATATAGTTATCGCCATTTTCATCGGGGCGTGTCTGGTTACGACGGGTAAGCCAACTGTAAAAACCGCACCCGATAGGCCCGTGGGTGATGTTCACAATATCACGAGTAGGGCCTAATACCACTCCTTTACATCCGGCATAAGTACATCCCCTCTGGGTAATGATACCAGGAATGGTGCGCACATTGGCTTGTATCTCCTGATCTTTGCCTGGATCATTGATGAGGATCGATTTACCCCTTTTCCTTGCAATTTTCGGTGGGTACTTTTTCAGTACCTCATCCTTATATCCCACCGGATCCAAATTATTCAAATCTTCTTCCATATTTTTTATTAATCTAAAACCACATTTCCACATTCGCCTGTCCTCACCCTATGGGCTTCCAAAACAGGCATTACAAATATTTTCCCATCACCCGCCGAACCAGTCTGATTGGCTTTGATAATGGAATCTACCACCATGCCTACCTTCTCATCGGGCACCACTACCAACAGGAGTCGCTTTGGCACCAACTTTGGCCCATCTCCCAGTTGTTCGATCGCTTCTGGAATACCTTCTTCAGCACCATGCAGAATTTTATAATCAATCTCACCTTGACCTCTACCCATTACATTGCCTGTAGCGGTAAAAGAAGAAATCCCTGCATCAGAAAGAGCCCTTTTTGTTTTGTTGATCCGGTTGATCCGGATCATGGCAAGTACCTCTTTCATACTAATTCTTGTTTTGAATTTTCCTTTACTCCAGAACTGATCGTGTAAACCTCTTCCACTGGCGATATGAAGATTTTCCCATCGCCATAAGCTCCTTTTTCTCCCGTTCGGGCATTCTGTATAACGGTTCTGATTACCAGATCTTTGTCGTCATCCTTGATTACGGTGATCAACAATTCTTTTGGCAGTTCATCATAATGGATTTCCCCAACTTTCAGCCCCCTCTGTTTACCTCTTCCATACACTGCTACTTTGGTTACGGCAGGATATCCCGCCTGTAACAGGCCTTCTAATACTGCATCCGATTTTTCTGGCCTTATTATCGCTCTTATCATTAACATGTTTTTGGAGATTTTAAATGGTTAAACAATTCCGAATTCGACCAGTAAGTTTTCCAGTTCAGAAATTTGCATTGGCTTTGGGATAACAAACATTTCGTTTTCGTCGACCTTTTTTGCCAGTGCCCGATACTCATCTGCTTGTGTATGATCGGGAGCAAAATCGATAACGGTCTTCCTATTTATTTCTGCCCTTTGTACCATGTTATCGCGTGGCACAAAATGAATCATTTGGGTTCCCATTTTTTTTGCCAACTCTTCAATCATTTCTTTTTCATTGTCCACCAAACGACTGTTGCAAATCAAGCCACCTAAACGAACTCCACCTGAATCGGCAAATTTTACGATACCTTTACAAATGTTATTGGCAGCGTACATGGCCATCATTTCACCAGAAACCACAATGTATATTTCCTTTGCTTTCCCCTCTCTTATAGGCATTGCAAAGCCACCACAGACCACGTCGCCCAATACATCATAAAATACATAGTCGAGCATTTTATCATCTTCATAAGCACCAAGCTGTTCCAAAAGATTGATTGAAGTTATAATTCCACGTCCGGCGCACCCAACACCAGGTTCTGGCCCTCCGGATTCTACGCAACTTGTTAATGCATAACCTCCCTTTACCACGTCCTCTAACTCTACATCTTCTCCTTCTTCGCGAAGGGTATCAAGCACTGTTTTCTGTGCCAAACCACCCAATAAAAGTCTTGTGGAATCAGCCTTAGGATCACAGCCTACCACCATTACTTTTTTGCCCATTTCAGCAAGTCCTGCAACTGTGTTTTGGGTAGTGGTAGATTTTCCAATACCACCTTTCCCGTAAATTGCTATTTTTCTCATCGCATTTAATATTTAGTGAAACTATTTTAATGGGGGTATGACTATTTTTGTGCCACCCAATAGAGCAGAAACTATATATTATTTAAATACTTGATTATCAAGTATTTGCAGAAGCTATTTATCAGCATTCCAAATAAGACCAGAGGTTTGCGGTCTATTTTTATCACATTTAAGTACGAAATAAAAGCCTTAGTAACAATTTTGTAATAAACAGGAGGATTATTGGAAAATATAATATGTTTAACGATAATAATTTCATATTTTCCAACGATATGATATATTATTTAGTTTGATGGAAATTTAATCTTCATTTTTATAGCAAATATTGAAAGTTGAAATCCATCTATTTGCAGGAGTTTCGATTACACCCGAATAAGTAGTCTCCTTTGGTACAGTTTTAATTGCCTGACATTCATGTAGGAATAGGCTTCAGTGGTCTATTGACCTAAATCCAGGATCAGTTGAAGGGTGGAATTTTGACCAACAATTGCCGTATTGGAATGTATTTTTTTAAATTCTGGTTCTATAAATGATCATTATTGACGGGAAGGTTTTTAAGAAAAAAACAGCAATCGTATGCTGATAGCACACTATTCATAAATGAGTACTAAATAATTTAACGAAACGATGTTTAATGCTTGAATCCACTACAAACTTCCCAGCATGATAATAAAAATACCAGCAGCTATACCGATTAAGATCAATCCCTTCAGTTTCTTGTTTTTTTCTTCTCTGAATACCAATGATCCTAAAAAAAAGGAAGTCAACACACTACCCCTTCGCAATATTGAGATAACAGATACCAACGAACCGGGAATGGACAAGGCATAAAAATAAATAAAATCGGCTGTGACAAGGGTAATCCCAATCAATGGAATGGCATAACTCCATTTGAATGTTGCACCCTTTCTCCGTGGAAGCCATACGAATAGCAATACCGGCAACAAAACAATAACCAAATAAACAGAGAAATATGCTTGCATGGCAAAACGATCATAATTTGCTGTCAGGAATTTATCAAATAAAGAACTACCGGCACCAATCAGGGTGGCGATGATCATAAAGTAAACCCATTTATTGGTAGTAAAATGTATCCCTTCTCTTTTGCCTGCAGTTGAAAAAAAATAATAAAAACCGAATGCTACCGCTAAACCTACCCATTGTAAAGGAGTTAGCCGTTCACCAAATATCAAGATGGCTCCTATTAATGCCCATAAAGGAGAGGAAGCCCTGATCGGAGTGGCTATGGTAATAGGAAGGTGTTTTAAAGCAAAATAGGCAAACAACCATGATGATGCTACAATTACAGATTTAATAAAAAACAAGACATGGGCATGGAAATCCACTTTTGGGATGTACCAGATCTGAGTAGCTGAATAATCTGGCAGAAACCAGGAAAGGAGGATAAGTGGTAGGAATATCAATGCTCCGGTGAGTGTGGCAAAAAATAAAACAGGAATAACCGCATTGTCCTTTAAGGAAATTTTTTTGAAAACATCATAAACACCAAGAAATACAGAGGAAATTATTCCCAGAACTGCCCACATCGCCTACATCTTTATTTAGGGGGCAAAATTAAATAAAAGAATAATGTATTCATAAATTCAAATTCCGGAGGAATTCGTCAAGAATGGTTCTGCCTACATTTAATAGTGTTCGGAAACCACCTCATAAAATTTCTTAAAAAAAACCACTCCGACAATGCGCAGTATCGGAGTGGTTACATTGGTGTCCGCCAATTGTATATTATGGGTGGCTGACTTCGATAAATAAGTTATCTAACTAAGATATAAATCCTCGTATAGAAAGTTATTCAACGATCCCTGATATAGTCACAGTTGTAGAGCCAAGTATATTGTCAGAGGAAGTACCAAATAACAACCTGTATGTTCCTGGTTCTACCACCCATGACATTTGTTGTTCATCGAAATAAGCCAGTTCTTTTACATCCAGATCAATATTCACTGTCACTGCTTCACCTGCTTCCACATGAACTTTAGTAAATCCCTTGAGTTCTTTCTCTGCACGTTCTACAGAAGAATTTTCATGTCGCACATATAATTGAACAATCTCTTTGCCCGAACGATCGCCTATATTATTAACGGTCACGGTTGCCTTGATTTTATCGTTTTCTTTATAAGATTCCCGGTCTGTGGCTGCATCGGAATAACTAAATTGTGTATAAGATAGTCCATATCCAAAACTGTACATGGGTTTGATCTGACGACTGTCAAACCAACGATAACCCACAAAAATCCCCTCTTTGTACACAACTTCATTGGGAGTTCCTGGAAAAGCATTTAGGGCATGTGCCGGGGAATCATTTAGTTTCGCCGGAATTGTAAAGGGCAATTTTCCGGAAGGGTTCACATCCCCAAACAGGATATCTGCCAGAGCGGTACCTGCTTCGGATCCATTAAACCATGACCAAAGCAACGCCGGAGTATTTTTATGTATTTCTTCCATTTCGAAAGGAGCCCCTGCAACCATTACTACGATCGTATTTGGATTTGCCTTTACTACTTCCTTTATTAACTCTACCTGGCCAAAGGGAAGCTCCATATTTAATCTGTCTGCCGATTCCGACTCTACATCCCTGTTTGATCCGGCAAAAACAATTGCAAAATCAGCATTTTTTGCAGCATTTACGGCTTTTTCGATTAAAGCAGGGTCAGGAGTATTATTCTTTTCACGAAGGTAAACTCTTTTATTTTCTTCTCCAGGCATATATTGTTCCTGATAACCCTGCGCAAAAGTAATTTTGACCCTATCCCCTAATTTATGCTGTAACCCTTCCAGTGGGGAAACTTCTTTTTGGGCTTTCACTCCAGCACCAAATCCGCCTGATGCATGCTTGCGTACAGCATTGTCACCGATTACAGCAAGACTGCTAACGGAGGAGATGTTTAATGGCAACAATCTGTCTGCATTTTTTAGCAGAACCACAGATTCCGTAGCAGTTTTATATACAGTTCGCCTGATTTCCTGTGTATTGATAGCCCCTTCTACCCTACCCTCTCCGGATATTTTAATATTGAGCAATACTCTTAACACCCGGCGTACTTTCTCATTAACCTCTTCTTCAGACACTTCACCCGCTTTTACTGCATCAATTAAGGGTTGGGCAAAATAAAATTCATCAAATGGTTTATTGCTTCCCATTTCAACATCCAACCCGCTTTTTGCTGATTTTACTGTACTATGAACCGCAGCCCAATCAGACACTACAAATCCTTTGAACCCCCACTCATCTTTCAATATTTTATTTAGCATATAGTCATTCTCACACAAATACTCACCTCTGAACCGATTATATGCACCCATAAATGAATAAGCCTCAGCTTCCTGAACGGCTGCCTTATATACAGGTAAATAAATTTCCCTTAAAGCGCGTTCATTCACTTCAGCACTTACACTATCTCTGTTTGTCTCCTGATTGTTCACCGCATAATGCTTTACACATGCCGCTACATCCTGATTTTGAATGCCTATAATCATGGGAACAGCAATTTTTTTATTTAGAAACGGGTCTTCAGAAAAATATTCATAATTCCTTCCACACAATGGTGTACGGATAATATTTACAGCCGGAGCAAGCAATATATGTTTGTCTCTGGCCCTTGCTTCCTTCCCCATAGCTTCTCCATACTTTGCCGCTAAATCCAGGTTCCAGGTAGCTGATAATCCTCCCCCCGCGGGAAAAAAAGTAGCCGAATCAGTGGTCAACCCGACCGGATTCCAGGAATCTCTTTCTATTTCTTCCCGAATTCCTAAAGGTCCATCAGTATATTGTATTTCCGGGATCCCAAATTTTTCCACGCCTGCCGTTGTAAATTTCCCATTACCATGCAATAAACCGACTTTTTCTTCAAGTGTCATGGCTTTGATCATGCTGTCAATTTGAGCTTCATATTTCATGCTCAACCTGAAATTATCCACGGGTTCTTCCGATAGAAGGGTAGCAGGATTACAGGAAAGTGTAATTACTACACTCAATGAAAGGAAGCATAGATTAGTAGTGTAAATAAATTTATTCATGGATTCAAGTTTACAGAATAATTAAAATTGCTAAAACAAAATGTAGAAATACAAAAATATAATATTTGGCCTGTTTTTATTTATCAATATCAGCAATTTATTAATATTCAGAAAGAAATAGTGTAAACTTGGTACCTTTTCCGGGTTCACTTTCTACTTCTATACGACCTCCGTTTTTCTCCACTATGGTCTTTACCAGATGTAAACCAATTCCTTTGCCTTCTTTATCACTGCCTTTGATTCTGCTAAAAGGTTTGAAAATAGTCTTATGATATTTTTTCAAATCTATGCCAATACCATTATCTGCAATGGTGAGAACAATAAAGCCTGGTTCTTTTTTTGTGAAAATCCGAATATCCAAATTATACTCTGAACGATATTTAATGGCATTTCCGACCAGATTACTAAATATACTGATTAAAAATGCCTCCATATATTTTATTTCAGGAACTTGAGTGAAATCAGCATGAACACTGGCATGAATAGCTTGTAACTTATCTTTATATTCAGCATACACATGGTCAAATATTTTATTGAATGAAATAATTTGTGGCGATTCGATCCCCTCCTTTTGTATTTCGATGATTTCAACAAGGCCATTGATTACATTTTCCATTCTGTTGGTAGATTCAGTTACTTTTTCAAACAATTGGAGTTTTTCATCCATATTATCTGATTCATTGATGAGATGATTGATCATCTTTAAATTGGATATCGGACTGCGTAAATCATGAGCGGTCATAAAGATGATATTATCCAGCAATTCATTGATCTTATTCAACTTCCGGTTTTCAATATTCACTTGTTGGTAAGCTTCCCTGGTCTTTTTGCTTTCAGAAATATCAAGAGAGAATAATACTATATCAGAACTGTCGTCATTGAAAAAGTAAAAACTTTGAAATATATCACCATTTTCGGTATGCTCAACGGCCTTTTGTTCGATAGAAATAAAACCATTTTGAGCGATCTTCTCAATTGAAACTTCAGGTTCGACGAAAAGCGTATGAATAGGTAAACCAATTAATGACTGAGGGTTGGCATCAATCACCTTCAACCCGGATCCAAAAATATCAATAATATCGCCATTCAAATCCAACCGGCTAATAATGATTGGAAGGCTATTTAAAATACTATCGATAATCTGGTTTTTTGTCCGTAACTCTTCAAAAAGAAATTTGTAGGTTTTCTGACTTTGTACCAGTTCTTTTTTTACTTTGTTTCTTTCAATGGCATACAATATAGATTTTTCAAGCACATAACTATTGAGCAGCGATTTTTGAAGGTAATCAGATGCACCAGATTGAATGGCCTTTAAATCGGTGTTTTTCTCACCATGACCGGTAAGGATAATGAAAGGCCTGTCACAGCCATGAACTATGGCCTCCTGCATCAAATCGATACCCGATAAACTCCCTAAATGAAAATCAACCAGAAAAACATCAAAGTCCTGGCCTACCATTTTGTCCAAGGCACCTTTGTAAGAATCCTCCCATACAACTTCAGTTTTAAAACCCTGGATATCTTTTATAATTTCTCTGGCAATTACAAAGTCTTCCTCATCATCATCTACTAGTAGTATCCTTGTTTTATTATTATTCATAATTTAAGAAGGTAATTCTACGATACCCAGCCAGTAATTACCTAAATCCCTGACCACGGTAACCAACTCTTCAAATGTTACAGGTTTTGATATAAATGAGTTTACACCCAGATCATATGACCTGAGAATATCTTCTTCAGCCTTTGATGTGGTAAGTACGACGACCGGAATCCTCCTTAATCGGGCATCGGATTTTAACTCCTTTAAGGCTTCCCTGCCATCCTTTTTAGGCATATTTAAATCAAGCAATATCAACCCGGGTAATCTGTTACCGGCATTTTCATATTTACCGGTATTACGCAAATATTCGAGCAATTCTTCCCCGTCTTCCACAAACTTGATTTCATTGGCCAGTTTATTCTCTTCAAAAGCCTCCTTAGCCATCATCCTGTCATCAGGATCATCGTCGGCCATAAGGATTTCAATAGTCTTTAACATATTATTTCGATTTATTTAAATATTCATTTTTTGATCAATTTCCACATAGGGCAAAATCACAACAAATTCCGAACCGGTTCCTGGCTCACTTTGAGCGTATAATTTACCACCATGATTTTCCACAATCTTTTTACAAATAGCTAACCCAATTCCTGTACCTTCATAAGCTGAACGACCATGTAACCGTTGGAAAATGGTAAATATTTTGTCATGATACTGCTCATCAAAACCAATACCATTGTCGGAAAATCGTAGTTCCAGATTTTGACCATTATTGGTTTTAGTCTCAACTTCTTGTAACCATTGTTGTTTGATTTCAACAATGGGGGCCAAATCGGGTTTATGGAATTTTATGCCATTACTGATCAGGTTTTGGAACAACTGCTTCAACTGCCGGTGATCTCCCATAATTTTGGGTAAATCCGCATACTTTACTTCAGCATGTTTAATTCTGATGGTTTCTTCCAGATCATCCACCACCTCTTCTACCAGTTCATTTAAATCAACAGGTTCGCTTAATTTAGGGGTTCTGGAGACTCTTGAGTAACTCAAGAGATCATCTATGAGTTTTTGCATTCTATAGCTGGCCTTTTGCATGCGATCTATATATTCACTTGCCTGCTCTGGCAAATCTGTCGAATACCGCTTTTTAAGTATGTCGCCAAAAGCCCTGATCTTTCGCAAAGGCTCCTGAAGGTCGTGAGAGGCCACATAAGCAAAGTTCTCGAGTTCTTTGTTCGATCGGATTAATTCATTGTTTGACTCTTGTAATTGAAGTGTCCGTTCCTGGATTTTATTTTCAAGGAGAATATGGTAATTTTTTTGTTCCTCAATATTGGTGCAAGTGCCTACCCATTTCATTACTACCCCCATGTCATTTTTAAGTGGCAGTCCCTGGATTAAAAACCATTGGTATTGACCATCGGCACCTCGGAGTCGGAATTCTTGTTCGAAAAAACTGTCACCTTTTATATAACCAATCCATTTGGAAGTCATAATATGCCTGTCTTCCGGATGCAGTGTTTTCATCCATAGATCATCTTTGTCGGCACTGAAATCCAAACCAGTATACATAAACCATTGGCGGTTCAAATAATAAAAATTACCCTCAATATCGCATTCCCATACAATCTGAGGAATGGCATCAGCAAAAGAGCCCTCCCGGTTTATGTCATCGGTAAGCTTTTCTTGCAATTCCTTAACTTGCAAATTTAAATGGGTCAGCTTTTCTTTATGGCGAAGATGATTTCGTCTTTCCTTTTTAAATTTTTTAGACTGAATATACCATAACACTGTGAATAACAGCAATATAAGTAAACTAATTAGGAAAGCTAATTGATAATCAAAAACAAACTGGAACATTACTTATTTTTTTATTTGTTGTAAACAAGAGCCCTATTACATAAAAACCAATCATCCAATGTAAACCCTTAATGAGGTGTTTTGTTTGCCCATCTTATGGGGTGTAATATTCCCAGACGGGCAATTTTTTCCACATTATTTTTATGAAAAATGCTACAAACAACAGAATATTCGAATTGGCACGTATTTAGCATATATGTATACAGACAATTTAAGGGATCTTTGAAATTAATGATGCTATTTTTTCTGGATAATGTGTTGAGTCTTTTTTAATTATTGCTAAGTCCAGAGTGTCATTCAACTATTACACAAAGTTTAGTCGTGGTAAAAAGCTATGTCGGATATGACATAGCTTTTTTTTATATGCCTTGTTCCTTGTTCCTCCTTGTTCCTTGCTCCTTTTTCCTGTTATTTTGTAAACTCTTCAACCCATTTTTAATTTATCAATATACAATGTTTTAAAAATATCAATCTAACCCTATAAAAATTATGGCTACTCAATCAGTTAACCCATATACTGGTCAAACACTAAAGGAATTCGAAGAATTTACACCTCAACAGGTCAAGTTAATTCTGGAGCAATCAGAAATGGCATTCCACAAATGGAGAAAAACAGGAATGGACGAAAGAGCAAAACTACTGAAAAATGCCGCCAACCAACTCCGTGAACACTCCAGAGAATATGCTGAAACCATCACACTGGAAATGGGAAAAGCTATTAATGAATCCATTGCAGAAATTAAAAAATGCGCTTTGGTATGTGATTATTATGCCGAAAACGCAGGTGGGTTTCTTGCAGATGTTCCCGTTCAGGTAGATGAAGGGGAAGCATATATTGCACATGATCCCCTTGGTCCGGTTTTAGCCATTATGCCCTGGAATTTCCCATTTTGGCAGGTATTCCGGTTTGCCGCACCCAACCTGATGGCAGGGAACACTGGTATTCTTAAACATGCATCTAATGTGCCTCAATGTGCGCTTGCAATTGAAAAGGTTTTCACAGATGCCGGATTCCCTGAGGGTGTTTTTCAAACTATACTTTCACCGTCTTCTGCCATACCCGATTTGATTGGTCAGAAACAAATCCGTGCTGTTACAATTACCGGTAGCGACAAAGCAGGTCGGGAAGTAGCAGAAAAAGCAGGCAGAAATCTGAAGAAAACTGTGCTGGAACTGGGAGGAAGTGATCCATTTATCATACTCGAAGATGCCGATATTGCTTTTGCTGCAAAAACTGCTGTAAAAGCCCGGATGCTTAATTGCGGTCAAAGTTGTATTGCCGCCAAACGTTTTATAGTAGTAAGATCAGTAGCGGATCAGTTTATTGAACTGTTTCAGAAATATTTTGATGAATTGCGATTTGGCGATCCAAGAAACCCTGACACAGACTATGGCCCTATGGCCCGTGTTGACCTGGCAAAAGATCTTGAACAACAAGTAAAAAAATCGGTGGAAGCCGGAGCAAAAATTATTTATGGAAACGGATTATCAGAAGGTGGTGTATTTTTTCATCCTACCATTCTAACAAACATTTCAAAAGGTATGCCCGCTTATCATGAAGAATTTTTTGGCCCAGTAGCACTATTGTTTGTGGCTGAAGATGAAAATGAAGCTTTATATATAGCCAATGATTCTCCGTTTGGACTTGGGGCATCTTTATGGACAAAAGATAAGGAAAGAGGCAAAAGATTAGCAAGACAGATTGAATCGGGATCTGTGTTTATTAATGGCATGGTAGCATCCCATCCAAAAGTGCCTTTTGGAGGTGTTAAAAATTCGGGCTATGGCAGAGAATTGTCGGAAGTGGGTATAAAAGAGTTTGTCAACACAAAAACTGTTTGGATAAAATAAAAGCTATTTTAAATCAGGCAAAACAATATAAAAAGATTACATTTCAGAAGGGATAACTGGCATTTTTAAAGAAATTACCAATAGAATATGAAAGATAATAGTGGTAGGAGGCTTCATATTGACACATATTTCATACAATAAAGCTGCTCTCTGTCTAGTGATATTTTCCCTTTCAGGGCTATTTCAACAAACTTTCATAGGTCAATTATTACTACCGGGGGCTACGCTCAACACTTAATAAAAGCATCAAAGCATAAATTGATTTTTATACTTAATTTGATAAAGTCAGGATAAGCGAAATTGATACCACTTATAAAAACCAGATTTTGGATTTAAAAGAGCGGCGACCTTCGTAAAATCCAATAATGCCTTAACCTCTAACACAATGCATAAACAACAATTTAAAGTACTGAAAAATCCTTCTGGAAATAAAAAATAGGGCTAATAAGCTTTTATATGATAGTTAAATTTAGTAATTTTCCCTTTTGCTATTTTTCCATCAGAGTGGTTATAATTTATAAGGTTGAGCTTAGTCAAAATCCGTATATTATTTTTTTCCCTTTATGGCATTCTTTCATGTATAGAAAGTAATGCTCAAAAGTATATTTTTAAAAATTACGGCGTGGAAGACGGCATTCCTCAATCGAACGCAAATGACATCATTCAGGATACAGATGGTTATCTTTGGTTCGCCACACAAAAAGGTGCCAGTCGCTTTGATGGCAAAACTTTCACCTCATTAACCGAAAAAGAAGGTTTGATCAGCAATATCGTGCTCAATATTTTCCAGGACTCCAGAGGTGCCATGTGGTTTGGGACAAGGTTCGGTCTGTCAAAATACGAAAATAAAAAATTTACAAACTATACCACCCATGATGGATTACCATCGAATCTGATTCATAAAATTGTAGAAGATGAAAATGAGATTATTTATATCGCCACGCACAATGGTTTATGTATGGTGAGAAATGACAGTCTTATAGTGCTGCCAGATTTTAGGAAAATCATACTAAGCATTCTACCTGGTAATAAAAACAACATTTGGGTTGGCACAAACGAAGGATTATATAACTGGCAGGAAAATCAATTTACCCCTGTAATTGGTTTTCCTGAAATCGAAATTATAGATATAGAGAAAGATCATGATGATCATTTATGGATAGCTAGCAAAAACGGGATTTACAAATTCACACAAGATACTATAATCCATTTTGATCAAAAAAATGGATTACACGATCAAAAAGTTGAAGATCTGATGGTCGATTCCAATAATCATGTTTGGATGGCCAGTGAAGGCAGAGGTTTATGCCGCTATGACGGGATATCTTTTCATTATTACAACCAATCCAATGGATTCAATAACCTTTCTGTATTCAAGATCTATGAAGACTTTGAAAAAAACATTTGGGTTGGAGGCCGGAATGGATTAACTATTTATAACCGGAGAATACCTTTTGCCCATTATGAATTTGACGATGAACTGAAGTATAGTGATTTTTTTGGCATGACTCAGGATACGGATAGCAATTACTGGTTTACTACCTACGGAAATGGGATTGTAAAATTTGATGGCAAAAACTACCAACAATTTACAGAAAAAACCGGCTTGCCTGACAATCGCTTCTTTACAGTCATAGAAGATCAGAGAAAGAATCTTTGGTTTGGTTCTGCTTCGGCGGGTGTTATCAGGTATGATGGTAAAAATTTCACTCATTTTATGAACAAGGGATTGCCTCCATGCCGGGTTTTTAATGTAGTGGAAGATGTAGACGGGAACCTTTGGTTGGCAACCCAGGAATTTGGCGTAATCAAATATGATGGCCGACGTTTTGAAAAGATGAATCAAAAATTGGGGATCCCAGTTGAGATTTCAATCACAGTATTTGAAGATTCCAGGCATAATATATGGATGTCGCTCATAGGCGTAGGTGTATACAAATATATAGCTGACAAACAAAATCCATCCAAGGATACCGTAATTGCATTTAATTCCAAAAATGGTTTATCGCCAAATTATATACGTTGTATTACAGAAGATCAAAATGGTTATATCTGGCTAGGTACATCTTCTCATGGGGTGATCAGAATAATAGAAGGAGATACAGTGACGTATCAGAATGTAAGGGAAAAAGACGGATTAAAATCAGACAATGTGTATTTTATGAAGTTCGACCGGCATGGACGCTTGTGGATAGGTACTGAAAAAGGAATTGACCGGTTGCAATTTGATAAGGATTATAATATTATATCAGTAAAAAATTATCAAAAAGCTCAAGGATTTTTAGGGATAGAAACCGCCTTAAATGGGGTCATGGAGGATCATGATGGGGCACTTTGGTTTGGCACTGTAGCCGGAGTTGCAAAATATCTGGAAGAAAATGACCAGACTAATCAACAACCTCCAATCACGCATATCAATTCTGTTAAACTTTTTTATCAGGATACCGATTGGAGCGAATATAGTGACAGCCTGGACAGGTTTAATTTGCCCCGTAAATTAACCTTGCCCTATGACAGAAACCACCTAACTTTCGAATTTATAGGAATATGCCTGAGTAATCCGGAACAGGTAAGGTACCAGTTTATGTTGGATGGGTTTGACAAAACCTACTCCCCTATTCTCAATAAAAATGAAGCTGTGTATACCAGTCTTCCTCCAGGAGAGTATACATTTATGGTAAAATCGTCTAATGACGATCTTGTTTGGAATGATCATCCTGCCACATTTGCCTTTATAATTGCCCCACCTGTGTGGCAAAGACCATGGTTTATTTTAGCAATATTATTGACCATATCCGGAACAATAATTATGATGGTAAAGTGGCGGTTATATGAGCTGAAAAAAACAAAGAAGACGCTCGAATTCAAAGTAAAGGAAAGAACTGGTAAGATACTGCAACAAAATGAAGAGATCAGTAAACAAAAGGAAGAGATAGAACGAAAAAATTCAGTTTTGGAGTTTCAAAATATGGAAATTGCCATTAAGAATAAAGACATTACTGATAGTATCAGCTATGCCCAACGTATTCAAAATGCCATGCTCCCAAAAGAAGAAAAGCTGCAAGCACTTTTTGCAGACAGTTTTGTCCTTTTTAAACCCAAAGCAATCGTAAGTGGTGACTTTTTTTGGTTCAGCAGGAAGAAGGACAAAATCATTATAGCCACCGTAGATTGTACCGGTCATGGTATACCCGGAGCATTTATGGCGATGATTGGGGACTCTCTGCTCAGTCAGATTATCAATCAAAATGAGGTATTACTTCCTGATCAAATATTGAAACAATTGAATAAAGGTGTTCAAAGTGCCCTGAACCAAGAAGACAATGAAAACACCGATGGTATGGACATTGCCATCTGTGTGATTGACAAAAAAACCCGGAAATTGGCATTTTCTGGTGCAAAAAGCTCACTGATGTACTTTGAAAATGATACGCAATATATCATCAAAGGAAGCCGGAATCCTATTGGTTCTACCCTATTCGAATCACCTACCGGGTACCAATCTCATGAAGTGCCTATTACTGATCAAACCCGGTTTTATATGTATACCGATGGCTATCAGGATCAATTCGGGGGATGTAACAACAAAAAATTTATGATTAAAAGATTCAGAAGCCTGATACATGAATTACATCTGTTCCCTTTCTCGCACCAAAAGAAACGTCTGGACTGTGTAATTGAAGACTGGAAGGAGGACAATGAACAAATCGATGATATCCTTGTACTGGGATTCAAAGTATTTTGATAAAAAAATTTAGCCAAACTTTGCCGAAGCTTCAACCTCTTTTCTACCTGAACCATTGACCAATTGATATACGGGAATAAGCCTGTTTCCTACCAGCAAAGGAATAATTTTTGAAATATCCACAGAAACTGTGAAATCATAATCTTCATCAGACACCAAATGGGGCAACCTACTGCGATGAGAGGATTTTGAAAGGTAATCCCCTAAATCTGATTTGGCATTTTGCCATAAATCAATCGCAGCTTTGGCAGCATCACAATCAGAACTGAAACCAGCTTCAATCAATAATTCACTGAGAGCACCAGCCATTACACTATCTTCCAGATTAAACAGATGTTTCCACGCAGCACAAAGAATTACCACATTTTTATTCTGCCGGATAAGAAAATCTGCAAGAGCAGTTAAGTTGATAAAGGAACCAACCGTTACCATATCGCTATCTTCTTTCGCCTGATTGATAGCAGTAGTACCATTGGTAGTGGAGAAAACAATGGTATTCCCCAAAAACTCTTGTTTGATAAATTCGGAAGGAGAATTTCCTATATCTGCAAAATCCAAAGTCTTCCCGTTTCTCTCACAAGCGACTAAAAACCCCTTTTCCTTATACTCTTTGGCTTTTTGAGATCCCGAAACAGGAATAATATCTTTGATCCCGTAATGGAGGGCAGCGCATATAGAAGTAGATGCACGAAGAATATCCACCACTACCACTATAAAATTCTCTTTAATTAACTTATGTGGGTATAATATCGGAGAAAAACACACCTCAACCTTCTGACTCATAGCATATATTTTATGCAAATATAAAAAACCATTTCAAAAATCAGGTAGGGATGATATAAATTGCTGTATTTTCTCAAATAATAATGGCTCTACCCTGTTCAATAACGCCACTTCACCTTCAGTGTTTGTTCATCTTTGATAAAACGTTCGGGAATGGCTTTTAAAATATGGTTTTTAAGTTCACTCAGCAAAAGTTCTTTTGGAAAACTTTTGTGCACCACCAGGCTGATTTCCCTGACCGGCTGTTTTCCTTTAATCCTTTTCACAAAAGCTGAATCCAGTTCATGTAAAACTGACAATTCCGGTACCAATGTATAGCCCATGTTGCTTTTTACCATATTCTTTAATGCCTCAATCGAACCACTTTCGTAGCTAAAACCATGTTGTAATTCCATAGTAGATTCGTTGTGGCAGATATTTAGTGTCTGATTCCGAAAACAATGGCCTTGATTGAGCAACCATAAACCTTCTTTCCCCAACTGCTCTTCTTTTATCTCCTTTTCTTTAAACAATGAATGATCTTTTGATACATAAAACAGGAAAGGTTCATAAAACATTGGGATTTCCCTAAGCTCCTTTTCATCGAGTGGTGTCGCCAGTATTCCCACATCAATTTTTTCCTTTTTTAACCTTGTAATAATATCCTCTGATTGCATTTCTTCGAGAATGAAATGAGCCAACGGATATTTTTCTACAAATGATTTCAGAAATAACGGGATTAGATACGGTGCCACAGTGGGAATCACCCCCAATCTAAAACTACCCGTGATTTCTTCCCTTTCAGCTTTTATCAACTCCTTGAGTTTATTGGCTTCAAACAAAACTTTCCTTGCTCTCTCAATGATCTTTTCACCCATACGGGTAGGTTCAAGGGGAATTTTACTTCTGTTGAAAATCACTGTACCCATCTCATCCTCCAGTTTTTTCACCTGCATAGTCAGGGTAGGCTGCGTTACAAAAGTATGTTCAGCTGCTTTTACAAAATTCCTGTGTGTGTCGAGTGCAACAATATATTGAAGTTGTTGTAAGGTCATAATGTGCCTAATTTTATTGTTTTGCAAATTTATATACAAAATCTATACCCTCATAGATAATATCAATTTGGCTGATAATCATTATTGGGTAATCTTTGCAGCATCAAAACAAACAAGTTAATAAAATTTTACTATGGAGAACAAATTGATCAATGTGGGATCACAATTTCCTACGTTCAAAAAGAAAGCGGTAGTTTCAATCGAAAAAGGAAAAGAATTTACAGACATCACTTCAGATGATCTGATCAATGACGACAATAATTGGACAGTTATGTTCTGGTGGCCAAAAGATTTCACCTTTGTATGCCCTACTGAACTAGCTGAATTTAATAAGAACTTCGGCGAATTCAGGGACAGGGACACGCAATTGATAGGTGCGTCTACTGATTCAGAGTTTGTGCATGTGGCATGGCGCAGGGATCATGAAGATTTGAGAGATCTGAAATATCCCATGCTGGCAGATACTTCCAAATCACTCGCTGAGTCGCTTGGCATACTGGAAGCAAATGAAAAAGTGGCTTATAGAGCTACGTTTATTATCGATCCACAAGGAATTGTAAGATGGGTAAGTGTGAATGATCTGAATGTTGGAAGAAATGTAAAAGAGGTGTTGAGGGTGTTGGATGCGCTGCAAACTGATGAGTTGTGTCCATGCAATTGGGAAAAAGGCCAAAAAACCATTGCAGCATAATAAAACATTTTTTTAGGAGTACGCAAAGCCACGGTTAGTGGGAAAGGCAGTGCAAATGGTCAGACCGGTAGCTTTGCGATTTTTTCATCTCTTTTTAATTGTTTCAAGTATAAAGAAAGAAGAACATGATCGAATTAAATGAATCAACAATAGAATTATTACACAACCTTAACCTTTCTGAAAATTATCAGAATGTTTCTTTGCAAACATTGGAAGAAGGAGGTTCAAGATATGTGCGGGATTTGAAGGTGAATCTGAACAATACTTTAGCTTCGGAACACCTGAACGAGAAAGAAACAGCATTATTGGCTCTATCACTTGCTGCTAATTTAAAAAATACAGTTTTAATAGAATATTTTAGAGGTCATGCTACAGAACAAGGTGCTTCAGCCGAAGAGATTGCTGAAGGAATAGCATGTGCCAGTTTACTAGCAGCAAACAATGTATTTTATCGTTTCAGGCATTTTTTACAAAAAGAAAAGTATAATCAGATGCCGGGCAGGATCAAAATGAATATTATGATGAAACCTGTAACCGGAAAAGAATTTTTTGAATTGATGAGCCTGGCCATCAGTGCGGTAAACGGCTGTGAAATGTGTGTAAAATCACATGAAAGT
>JAEWLI010000230.1 GCA_023393375.1 Bacteroidota bacterium | reverse complement strand
TACATTGACCTGTTCGGGTGATTTTAACAAATAATATCCCCCACCCTTCCCTTTTTTACTTCCAAGAATGCCTGCACGCTTCAAATCAAGCAAGATAGCTTCAAGGAATTTTTGGGGAATATTCTCGCTTTCGGCTATCTGACTGATAAGAATAGGGCCTTGGTCCTTCATTCGGGTAAGATAAACAAGCGCATTTAATGCATATTTTGTTTTTCTGGAGATCATAATATTTGGCTAAGGGATCCATGAATGCTCATGGTATCCCTATTTCTATTTTTTACAAATTATTTAAAAACAGCAACCAAATATAGTTCAAAATCATTTATATTGCACCCAAACTCACATTCAAACCGACACTCACCTACAGGCTATCTCCAAAATCTTCCCTGAATTTCTTCATCAGCTTTTGTGGCCAATCACTTACGGGTTCGAGACGGCCCATAAAGAACCGCAATACTGGTGGTTCTTCCACAAACCTCAGTCCACCTACTAAATCTCGGTTTTTATAAAGCCAATTCATTCTATCAACCACAAACATGGTCTGAGACAAAGTAAACACCCTGCGCGGGAAAGCCAATCTCAACAATTCCATATCAGAAAGAAGGTCAGTACCATCCTCATTTCTCACACTGGAAATGGTGCCGCGCTCCATACCCCGGCATCCGGAAACCAGATAAAAGGCAGCTGCTAAAGCTCCAGCGGGATATTCTTCTTGTGGAATATGAGGCAGGAATCCCATGCAGTCCACATGTGCACCTAAAGCCCCTGCCGGAGTGATGACAGGTATGCCCAATTTATCCATCTCGTTTACAGCATATTCAATAAAAGAAGGGGATTGATTGATCACCGTTTCATCCAATGTTTCCATCAAACCAACTGCCATAGCTTCAATTTCCCTAACAGACATCCCTCCATAGGTTAAGAATCCTTCGTAAAGGGGCACCAAATCACGCATTTTTAAATAGAGATCCTGATTATTGGTGCAAATGCCACCGCCTCGGGTAGAGCTGACTTTGCGGCTAGAGAAGTAAACTATATCTGCAAAACCACACATGGTAAGCAGAATTTCTTGGATGGATGCATTGGCAAATTCTTTTTCACGTTTTTTAATGAAATAAGCATTTTCACCAATAAGGCTGGCATCAAGAACCATCATGATCCCATTTTCATCAGCTACTTTTTTTACATCCCGCATGTTTTGGATAGAAAACGGTTGTCCGCCAATTAGGTTAGTAGACGCTTCCATTCTGATAAATGGAATATTTTCTTTGCCATATTGCCTTATCAAGGCTTTGAACTTTTCAATATCAATATTTCCTTTGAAAGGATGCTCACTCTTGATTTTTATGGCTTCGTCGCTATAGATTTCAAAGATAGTACCACCATTCAGCTCCATGTGTGCTTTAGTAGTAGTGAAGTGGTAATTCATGGGAATTACATCACCTTTTTTAATAAAAGTCTGGGAAATGATGTTTTCGGCAGCACGACCTTGGTGTACCGGAAGAATCAAGTTTTTCCCAAATACTTTTTTGAGTGCTTCCTCCATGCGATAAAAACTTTGTGAACCGGCATATGCATCATCGGCTTGCATCATTGATGACACTTGGTTATCACTCATGGCATTCGTGCCACTATCGGTAAGCATATCAAGAAAAAGATCTGCTGTTTTTAATAAAAAGGTGTTGTAACCGCCTTCATTAATTGCTTTTAACCTTTCCTCTATTGGTTTTAAATGAAGTTTTTGAACAACCCTCACCTTGTGCAATTCCATAGGGATTTGTTTGCCACTATCAAACCGCACGTTAACTATTCCGTTTGATTCCATAAAATTTTCTTTTTATTAAAATACTATTCATAAAATTTTTAAAGCTGCTAAATATAGGAAATATAAATTTTATGAAAGACGACAAATGTCATGAAATGGGGAAAAAACAGAAAATAAGTTCGTAGTTGGTTGTTACGTGATCCTATATGGATCAGCTCCATGGACAGGATAAAGGGGATGGAGCAAGGTTTGGAGGGTTAAAAAATTTGTAATAAATAATTGTACATTCCCTTACAAATCTTCATCTTCCCAATTTTGCTATGAACTATCAACTACGATCTACGAACTAACTCTCTCCATATTCAAAACTTCCCAACTCCCCTTTTACTATGAACTAAGAGCTAATTCTCCGACTCTCCATCTTCACAACTCCCCAAATCTCCAAAATTTCTAAGAACTATGAACTACCAACTACCAACTATTCTATTTAAACGGCGAATTAGGTTCTTTTTTCATATGATTATATACAATATTATCCATCATAGAGGGAAACCATTTATTGAGGAACACCACCAGTTTGCCCTGGAATGTTATGATTAGTTCCCGCTTTCTTTTAATCGTCGCTTTTAGGATTAATTGTGCTACTTCTTCAGCTGTCATCATTTTTTCTTCGGCACGCGGTGTTTCGCCTTGCTGAGTACCATCGGCGGTAAGTGCTGTTTTTCTAATGTTTGAACCTGTAAAATTGGGACAGGCGATCATCACATGTACGCCCCGCTTCATTACCTCGGTACGTAATACCTCAAAAAAACCATGCATCGCATATTTGGAAGCGGAATAAGCTGTTCGGGCAGGTGTACCTCTGTACCCGACAATGGAAGAAATGCCAATGATAGATCCTTTGGTTTGTAAAATATATGGAAGGCAATATTTCGTAGCATAAACAGTACCGTAGAAATTAATGTTCATCACTTTTCTAAAGACATCCAGCTTCAGGTCTTCAAATAGTGCCCTCATGGAAATACCGGCATTGTTGATCAGGACATCGAGCTTGCCATATTTTGTTATGGTTTCTTTTACCATCCGGTTATTATCTTCTTCCAGACTCACGTCGGCCTGCACCGCAAGGTGATCTATTCCAAGACTGGTTAATCTTGCTTCCATTTCCTTTAGGTTTTCCGGATTACGGCCTGTAATTACAATCTTTGCACCTGCATTTCCAAATGTTTCTGCCAGTGCCTTGCCTATACCTGAAGTTCCCCCTGTAATTATGACTACCTTGTCTTTCATGATAATTAAAATTATGGAGGCCAAATATAACAGAATAGAGGAGAAGGAACAAATGGGAGCCGGATGTAATTACAAAACAGAAAAAGGATACGACATTCAACATTTTAATAGTAGTATTAAAAAAATAAAGTTAATCAGAAATTTCGCTCAGTAAATTTCCATTGCTTCCAAAACTTTTGTGATTACTGCCTTTGCTAAAAGTACCGGAACTGCATTTCCGGCTTGTTTTCTTAACTGGCCATCATTCACCACTATTTGGTAATCATCAGGAAACCCTTGTAACCGCAACATTTCCCTTGGCGTGAGTCGGCGTTCACCGTTTACCAGCAAATAATTATACGAAGCCCCAGCCCGCAAGGCACAGGAGTATGGATAACTGGATATATTTCCGGATTTGTTTTCATGCCATATTGCCGGGAAGTATTGGGAGGTATGACTTGCCTTCCGTTTTTCCCTGATCATCACGGAAGCGTAATATTTTGCATCAGCAGATTGTTCAAGGATTTCCGTCAATGGTTTGAAATGTGAAGAGGGATTGGGGAATTTGAAATCAACCTGTTGTTTGAACCCAACAATAAAAATACGTTCTCTTTTTTGAGGCAGGCCATAATCAAGCGCATTCAATACTTTATAATGTACATGATAGCCCAAGGAATTGAGTGAATGGATGATAATTTTAAAGGTTTGTCCTTTGTTGTGGCTTATCAATTGTTTTACATTTTCCAAAACAAAAGCAGCTGGTCTTTTTTCCATTATAACACGGGAAATATCGAAAAATAATGTACCACGGGTATCGTCCATTCCTTTTCTATCACCGATAATGCTAAAGGGTTGACATGGAAATCCTCCTAACAAAATATCATGATTAGGAATATCGGAGGCATGGATGTTTTGAATGTCACCCGCTGGTGTATCCTGAAAATTAGCGGCATAGCTTTTTTGACAGAATGGATCAATATCGCTTGAAAACTCACACTTGTGCAAAATCCCCTTTTCATCACACGCCTGTTGTACAGCCAACCGGAAACCCCCGATACCACAAAACAAATCGATAAACCTGATGGATCTGGTCATCCGGTTTACATATTACTTCCCAAATGGATTCATATTCGCAAGGCCACGTTTGCCCCCACCCATTTTGTTCATGGTTTTCATCATTTTACGCATATCATTAAACTGCTTCAACAAGTTATTTACCTGCTGGATGTTCGTACCACTTCCGTCAGCAATTCTTTTTCTGCGGCTGCCGTTGATGATGTCGGGATTGTCTCTTTCCTGAGGGGTCATTGACCTGATGATGGCTTCAATGGGCTTAAAAGACTCGTCATCAATATCCATTCCTTTTATGGCTTTTCCCATACCCGGGATCATTCCCAAAAGGTCTTTGATGTTACCCATTTTCTTTATCTGGTCCAATTGCGACAGGAAATCATCGAAATTGAACTGGTTTTTCCTTATTTTTTTATTGATCCGGCGTGCTTCATCTTCATCAAAAGCCTGTTGCGCCCTTTCCACCAAAGAAATCACATCGCCCATACCCAAAATCCTTTGGGACATACGATCCGGATGAAATACGTCTATGGCATCCATCTTTTCACCGGTACTAATGAATTTGATAGGTTTATCAACCACTGTTCGAATTGACAATGCTGCACCACCCCGGGAATCGCCATCCAGTTTGGTTAAAACCACACCATTAAAATCCAGTCGTTCGTTGAAAGTTTTAGCTGTGTTTACGGCATCCTGACCAGTCATAGAATCCACTACAAACAGCGTTTCAGAAGGATTTAATGCCTCCTTTAATGCTGTGATCTCATTCATCATGTTTTCATCAATGGCCAACCTTCCAGCTGTATCTACTATTACAATCTTTTTTTGGTTCTTTTTGGCATGCTGAACAGCATTTTTTGCGATTGATACAGCATTTTTGTTTTCTGGTTCTGCATATACTTCTACACCCACTTGTTCACCAATCACTTTTAACTGGTCGATCGCAGCAGGTCTGTAAATATCACATGCTGTAAGCAAAACTTGTTTGCCTTGCTTTTTTAACATGCTGGCCAGTTTTCCAGTAAACGTAGTTTTCCCAGATCCCTGAAGTCCGGAAATCAGGATGATAGCTGGATCTCCCTGGATATTTATATCAGCCTTGCTCCCTCCCATCAATTCGGTGAGCTCTTCATTTACAATCTTTACCAATAATTGCCCTGGGGACACCGAAATCAGCACATCTCTGCCCAGTGCTTTTTCTTTTATCTTATCGGTGACATCTTTGGCTACCTTATAGTTTACATCCGCATCTATCAATGCTTTCCGGATCTCTTTTACAGTAGTAGCTACGTTTATTTCGGTGATTTGTCCCTGGCCTTTTAAAGTTTTGAAAGCCCTTTCCAGCTTGATATTTAGATTTTCGAACATATATCGCTTGTAATTTTCTGCAAATTTATAAAACAATTGTTAAACAGTGCCGGAAAAAATGATGGAGTACTATAATGCAGATAGACCCTATGTCAAAAATAAGCTAAACCGTTATAACATTGAAGTCTTGCTAAGTCAGAATTTTTTCTCCTTCAAAAACTGTCGTGCCCTTTCGTGTGCAGGATGTTTTCTTTTAGCGTATTTTTTAATTTGATTAAGATAATTCTTGGCTTCTTTCTTATTTTCTTCGTAATAAGCAATTTCTGCCAGATTCAAAAGGGAATAAAGGAAGTAACCTGTTTCAAATGCTTCTATTTCTTCACCAAATTTCACGGCTCTGCTATAATATTTTTTTGCATTATCAATATCACCATTATTTTGATAAATCTGGCCCAAAAAGAAACCGGCATATCGCCCACTGTTAGCTTCATATCCTACCATGCCACTATCAATTTTATGCATGATATCCAATGAAACCTTTTCTGTTTCACGATGTCGACCCATGGTGTAGAGCATCCTTGCATAATACCTTTGGAAGTAAGCATTATCGGGAAAAGTTTGAGCCAGGTATTCTGAGATTTGCATAGCTTCCGAAGGTCTGTTTTCATCCTGAGATAGTATTCTCATCAGGAACAACTGCGCTTCGGTACGAGTATAAAATGCATTATGTGCTACTTCATACAATTGTTTTACGCCCAGCTTTTGATCCCCTTTTGGAAAAAACATCAGAATAGGCTTCAATAGTGGGTAATTGTCGGGTATCCAAACCGAATAATAGTTATACAAGGCGTCTCCCAACAACAATTCCGGACTCAAATCGGCATTTCCCCTCACTTCATCAAGATATTTTAAGGAATTCCTGCTTTCAATAGCGGCCTTGGTCCACTTGCTGCGTTCAGAATAAAGCCTTGCTTTGAGCGCATAAGAAGCCGACAAGAAAAATGCTGCCTCAGCCTTATTACCACCATTTTTATACAAATGATTGGCTTTTTGAATAGCCGTATCCATATAAGCAACAAATTGATTATCGAAACTTAAATTTTCAACAGCCGGAGCGATTTTCCACCATTGACTCATGCCCAAAAGGAAGTATGGCAAAGGATGCCACTGGTATTTTTGTTTGATCCATCTGAATTGCCGCTCAGCTTTTGGGAATTTAAAATTATAAAGATCATTGATAGCCTCTGTAGCCTCTATCTGAATACGGGCATTGGCAAGCAACATGTCTTCTTTGCTCAATGTTCTAAGTGCCCCAAGTGTATCAACCTTCAATTCCCCTTCCTGAGCAAACGCATTGAAGCTGTAGATGATCAACAAAGTACTAAAAATAACAATTTTCATTCCTTATATTTAAATACTATTTACCAATGGATTAACGGTAATTACTGGTTGGTAATTTTATTTCCTTGCTTTTTTTTAAATAACAAAGAGATTTAACTGTTAGATATTGCCAACCAGCAGATAATAAAATTGCATTTGAAAAGTTCAATATTATTATCTGTAATTATATCCGAAGATAAGAACTTCAATGAAAATATCAATTTAATGCATTAATTTAGGATTCTCAATAAATATATTTTACTAATTTCGCTTCAAATTTTAAATAAAAGAAATGATTAACTACCAGAAATACAATAATATTACAGGATGGGTCATATTTCTGATCGCCTTAATTGTGTATGTGCTCACTATTGAGGAAACTGCCAGTTTCTGGGATGCAGGCGAATTCATTGCGGTATCATATAAACTGCAGGTACCTCACCCACCAGGTGCTCCGCTATATTTATTGATTGGCCGTATTTTTTCCTTTTTTGCTTTTGGTAATGTATATGAAGTAGCTTATTGGGTAAACATGGTCAGTGTGGTGGCCAGTGCATTTACCATTTTATTCCTGTTTTGGTCGATTACCCTTTTGGGACGGAAATTACTGAAAGCGATAAAAGGTGAAGAAACCCTTGATCAGACCATTATCATTCTGATAGCAGGTGCCATCGGTTCTCTTGCGTATACTTTTTCTGATTCGTTCTGGTTTTCAGCTGTTGAATCGGAGGTTTATGGGTTATCGTCTTTTTTCACAGCTTTTGTTTTTTGGGCCATATTAAAATGGGAAACAAAAGAAGACCCAAGTGAATCTAAAAAATGGTTGATCCTGATTGCTTATATGATGGGGCTATCCATTGGTGTACACCTTTTAAACCTGGTAACTATACCGGCACTTGGCTTAATATATTATTTTAAAAAACATAAAGAAACCTCTGGTTGGGGCATATTAGCGACATTACTAATTTCAGGAGTAATTGTAATTCTTATCAATGATGGTATCATTCCTGGTTTGCCATCGATAGCTGGAGATTTTGAAATATTCTTTGTAAACAGCCTTAGCCTGCCATTCGGTTCAGGCATTATCTTTTTTGTATTAATATTTTTAGGTGCTTTGATCTGGGGGATCATGTATACCCAAAGAAAAGCTATGGATTTACTTAATACCTCCCTTTTGGCCTTAGCATTTATATTGATCGGATATTCTTCATATGCCATCATCGTGATCCGGTCAAATTTCAATCCCCCGATAGATGAAAATAACCCAGAAAACATCATTTCTTTTGTATCTTATCTGAAAAGGGAACAATATGGAAGTCGCCCATTACTTTTCGGACAATATTTCGATGCAGAAGTAATCGATCAGAAAAAAGGAGCCCCAATATTTGTAAAAGGTAAAGAGGGTTACGAAATATCAGAATACAAGGTTAACTATAAATATGATCCGAAACGGTCCACACTATTACCCAGGGCATATAGTAGTAACCAAAATCATGTGGCCATCTATCAACAAATGATGAATCTTGCGCCGGGTGAACAGCCTACTTTCTTTGATAACATTCAGTTTATGATCAGACATCAGATCGGCCATATGTATATGCGTTACTTCATGTGGAATTTTGCCGGCAGGGAAAGTGATATACAAAATGCTGCCTGGTTACGACCGTGGAACTCATTGGAAAAAGTACCTGAGCTTATTAAAGAAAACAAAGCCCGGAATAATTATTTTATGCTCCCCTTGATTTTAGGTTTGGTGGGATTCTTTTTTCAATATATACGTGATCCAAAAAGCTTTTCAGCTGTGATCATGCTATTCTTTATGACCGGTATTGCCTTGGTGCTGTATTTAAACTCCCCGCCAATAGAACCCCGGGAAAGGGATTATATCTATGTAGGTTCTTTTTATGCCTTTGCGATCTGGATCGGATTTGGCGCAATGGCTTTAGCGGTATGGTTGCAGAAACTTATGAAAGGTAAAAAGAGCGGAATTGCTCTTGCATTAGCATTGTCACTTCCAGTGCCTGCTATAATGGCTATAGAAGGATGGGATGACCACGATCGTTCCAACCGATATTTTTCTGTAGATTCTGCCAAAAATTTCCTGGCATCATGTGCACCTAATGCCATCTTGTTTACGGGTGGTGATAATGACACCTTTCCTTTATGGTTTGCGCAAGAGGTAGAGGGCTTCAGGACCGATGTGCGTGTGGTGGTGCTCAGTTACTTCAATACTGATTGGTATATTGATCAAAAAACCAGACAAATCAACGAATCCGAACCTTTGCCTATATCATTTTCTCCATCACACTACCAACAGGGTGGCCCGAATGATTTTATTTTATTTAGAGAAAATCCTGGGATAAAAGGGGCTATCAATGTTCATCAGTATCTTGATTTAATTAAAAACCGTCATCAGGGTTTGCTTGTTCCAATTGCCTTTACTCAGTACAACACATTACCATCCAAAACGCTATTTATGAATGTTGACACAGCGAAAGTTAAACAAATGGGTATCATCCCTGAAGGAAAGGAGCATTTACTAACTAATCGTATGACTTTCAGGTTGAAAGAAGGCAAGAACGGGATTGAGAAAAACTCATTACTGTTGTTGGATATTATGGCTACCAACAACTGGGAAAGACCAATTTATTTCAACAACACCTCGCTTCAGGGAATTAGTTTTGATTTAAGCCGGTACGTAGTGCAGGAAGGAAATACCTATCGATTGTTGCCAATGGAAAATCCCAATATCAATGAATTGGGTGAAATGGTAAACACTGAAGTGATGTATGATAATTTGATGAACAATTTCTATTTCAGGGAATTAGATAACACCAGTGTGTATTACAATGAAGATTATCGTCAATTTGTTCTTAATCACCGTTCCAGTTTTAATACTTTGGCGGAAGCATTAATCAGAGAAGGTAAGGATGAAATGGCAAAAGAAGTGACGATGAAAAACCTGGAAGTAATGCCTGACGCTGCAGTGCCATTTGATTTTTCTACGGCTAAAACTGCTGAGTTGCTATTCACCCTTGACGAAGACGAATTGGCATTGGAAATCTCAAAGACAATTGGCGAACGGGCAGATGAAATGCTATATTATTACGAGAAAAAAGGAAGTTTTGACAGGAATGACTTTGCCAGAAATCTAACCACCTTGCGTGATATCTCATTAGCTCTTGATGCCAATGGAGAAAAAGAACTGGCTCAAAAATATAATCAGGCATTTCAAAGTCATTACAGAACCCTTCAAATCAGAGAATACAGAAGAATGTAATTTATAGAAGTATTGGAAAGGGAGAGGATGAAGTAAAAACTCACACTTTCCCTTTTCCTATTTACCCATTTCCGTAATGTGAATGATTGGCAACTCTCCTCTTTTTATAATCAATATCCCGTTTTATTTTACCTGATTTGGATTGTAAATGTTTGTAGCCATATACCCGCATGATTCCTTTATGCAGTGTAATTATCTCTTCTGCTCCCCTGTTCATAAAATCCAGCATATGATAAACAGGTTCGGGAAAATACAAAACACCTTTCCCTTCATCCGTCATTCTGAATTTGTACCAGAACAATAATTCTTTATGATTGCCTTCCCAGTCTCCTTTCACAAATACAGGATTTCCATTTATAGGATTGCCAGGCCATTGCCGTATACAGATCCCATTTTTATCAAACCATTTTACCTGAGACCATAAATCCACCTCTTTACCACTATTGTGGCTATAAAACTTTGCACCTACAGCTGTTTGAGGTCCTGGCCAATCTTTTAAAAATCTGCCTACAGCTAATTGCTGCGCATGTTCTGCTACATTCTGCCAGACCACTTTTCCTCCGTTAGATTCTATTGCCATTACACCTGCATCACCAAATACCCCTATGATTTCTATTTTACCATCGCCATTAATATCCACAAAATCATAACTCTCCGGATGGTCACGATGATCATAAAGCAGGTCAAATTTATTCCAAAGCTGTTCTCCTTTATGATTTAATAAAACCGGGCCTACCAGTATTTCATCAATGCCATCATTGTTAAGGTCAACCGGATAGATGTAGTGGCCCAAATGATCTTTCTTCATGGACACGGAATATTGCCATAATAATTGAAGTTGCTGATCAAAAGTAGACACATTGATGGAATCATCCATATCGGTCAGTACAATTATATGTGCGGGATGTTTAACAGTACTAAACCGTGCCACAGCTAACCTGAAATTATAATATTCATGAGGCATATTTCTGGTAGGCCAGGGCGATTCCATTAATATTTCTCCCGAAGATCCTTGAGCAACTGTCAGCCACTCTTTACCATCATGTTCCCGCCAATGAATCACCTCTCCTTTGCCATCATCATCCAGGTCCCATATAAGACCGGGTGCTTCAAATGATGCCCGTTTTTCTGCACCCTCCTCGGGAGCAATATAATTCCATAATTTTTTACCTGAATGATCATAAGCATGTACAGAATAATCAGGAGTCACCACAACAAAATCCATAAGTCCGTCACCATCAAGATCCCCGAATTTAACAACATTGGCTTCTGGAATTTTAAACTCCTTTATCAATTCAACGTCGGAATGGCCTTCAAAAGACCTTAAATCATTTTCTGCAAATTCGGTATTTCTGGTAAGCACAATTACATCTAATAGGGGTTTATTTTCAATACGCATGATCCTGATATCTGCTTTCCCGGAAATGAGTTCAACTTCACCAGCCTTAACCATTTGTAAAGAATCAGTTCCTAAATTCCTTTCAATCACATGCCCATTTATTGCAATTCTAAAGGTTCCCCCGTTTCTTCCCTGGCTTCTGACATGAACATGGTAATTTCCGGTTTCTGGTATATCTATAAATTTGAGATAATTGGCTTGAGTTGTCATAACCAATCCGGTATTATTAAATAGCCATTCTGACTGGTTTTCTGAAGCATTTATGATCATGTGGTTTCTTGGAATATTATCCAAAAACAAGGAGGCGTCTAGGATGATTGTTGCAGGTTGAAGCGATCGCAGTACTGTATCTTTTTGACTGGTTTGCTCCTCTGATGGTTTTGAACAAGAAACAATTATAAATCCTATAAAAAAAATAAATAGTTTTTTCATATGAAAAGTACAAAATCAATTCGATATAAAGATAAAAAAATATATGACACCTGACCTGTTGAATTATTAAATAAAAAAGATAGTACAGGGAAGGGATTGTGATTCAAACCCTGATGCTTTAGGTGATCAAAAAAAATCACCTATCTTTGCAGCTTCAAATAAAAATGCAAGAACAATGAGAAAAAAAATAGTTGCAGGAAACTGGAAAATGAACAATACCTTTGAAGAAGGTAAAGCTTTAGCTACTGAAATTGTAAAACGATCTCAGTCAGAAGTTAACAATGACGCCATCATGGTTTTAGCTACACCTTTTATTCATCTTGCTGAAGTAGGTGCCATGCTTAAAAGCAGTAAAAACATTTTTTTAGGTGCACAAAATTGTAATGATCAATCTTCCGGAGCATATACAGGTGAAATTTCTGTGCCTATGTTGAAATCTGTAGGTGTACAGTATGTCATTTTAGGTCATAGTGAAAGAAGAGAATATTATAATGAAACCAACGAATGGTTGGCTAAAAAACTGGATGCGGTGTTAGCGAATCAGTTAACCCCTATCTTTTGTTGTGGAGAGCCCCTTGAAATCCGGGAAAATGAAACCCATATCAGTTATGTTCAAAAACAGCTCACTGATAGCCTTTTCCATTTATCTAAAGAAAATTTTCTGAAAACAGTAATTGCTTACGAACCAATTTGGGCAATTGGTACTGGTAGAACTGCTTCTTCGGCACAGGCTCAGGAAATGCATGCAGAAATCAGGAAACATTTGGCTCAGAAATTTGGACAAGATGCCGCTGATCAGGTATCAATTTTATATGGTGGCAGCTGCAAACCATCAAATGCTAAGGAATTGTTCGACAGTGCAGATGTAGATGGTGGTCTGATTGGTGGGGCATCGTTGAAAGCTGAAGACTTTCTTGGCATAGTAAATGCTTTCTAAAATAGATTGTTTTAAGGATTGCCTGTAGGCAATCCTTATTCTCTACAATTTTTGCAAGACATGATCTACTCTATTTGCTTTCTGCTATTCAGTGTGGTTGGTAATAATTTACCCTACCAATCAATTGATATATGTTCCCTGTACGGCACTGTTTATGTGGAAAAAGAACGAAACAGAGCAGATTTTTTGGTGTTTGTTGAAGAATCAGAAACGTTTGCTGATCTTGTAGTTCACAATGAAGATAACCGGCTTTTTGCAGATAAAAGTGGTTTGTGGCATATCACAAAAAATCGTGGCTTAGCGAATTTCACTATTTTCTATGTAGACGATAAATACGCTGCACACTTTACCATTCATTTTACCGATGCGGCTACCTTTGCCGGGTGTAATCAATAAAAAACCAATTTCAATCTTTTAAAAATGGATTTTATCGAAATAGAAGTTTTTTGCGAGGAAAATTTCAGGGAAATTTTCATGGCGGAGCTATCTGAAATTGATTTTAATACTTTTATGGAAACCGACTCGGGTTTTCTGGCTTATATAGAAACTGATAAATTTATCTCTGGTGATTTGCAAAATACATTTGAAAAATACGCTGGAATTAAAGTTTCTTATAAAGTATCTCATGTAAAAGAAAAAAACTGGAATGAAGAATGGGAGAAAAATTACGATCCCATTATTGTTGAAGACAAATGTTTGATCCATGCTTCTTTCCATAACTTGACCAAAACCTATCCATATGAAGTTCTAATTAATCCCCGGATGTCTTTTGGTACAGGTCATCATGAAACGACCTATCTCATGTGCAGTCACCAATTGGATGTGGAGCATACCGACAAACAGGTATTGGATATTGGTTGTGGTACGGGGATACTTGCTATTTTGGCTTCTAAACGGGGTGCAGCTTCAGTACTTGCTATTGACAACAATGACTGGGCATATGAAAATGCGGTGGATAATGTAAAACTTAATTTGGTATCAAATGTAGAAGTCCTCGCAGGTTCGGTTAATGAACTAAAAATTACCCGCCAATTTGATTTGATTTTAGCCAATATCAACAGAAATGTTTTACTTGAAGAATTACCGACTTATACACAACTATTGACCAAAGAAGGAAAAATACTGTTGAGTGGATTTTATAAACATGATGAAGAGGACATTACAAACCTGATGGACCAACTTGGCTTCATACTTCTATCTGCTCGGAATAAAAACAATTGGTCAGCTTTACTTTTTACCAGAAAATAAAATTACCTCCATCTACTAATCGACGTATTTTTTCGTTAAACATCTGTAATGTTGCGATAAAACCTACACGGAGTCAGATTATACTGTAATACGTATGGTATTTTTTTTCATAATTTAAAATATTTGTGAAAACATCTATGATGCGGAATATATACCTTATATTATATTTATTAGCTTTTTTATTTTCAGGATTTCAGGTATCAGCACAGCGATATCAAATATCAGACGACCCTGCGACTTTTTTGGAAAGTGTAAATCAGATCACAGTTGGTGCGAACACTGAGCTTGCTTCCAGTACTGATGCCAAATTTGCAACTGCCTGGAATTCCGGAAAATTAAGTAAAACTGATCAGGAAAAAGTGATGGCCATGACGAAATATATGGTCAATAAAAATTACAGTTCCAGGGATTATCTTGTACCTTTTTTTGGAATTATTAGTTTAGCCACAGAACAGTTATCTTCTGATGTATTAGCAAACATGATCTCCGGGATGGATCAGTCTGTTCAAAGATATGATTCAAAAAAATACCAAACTATTCAGAATACCTTGCGGGCATATCTTGAGAACGCCATGTTATACAATTCTAATTTCAACAGGTTATATACCGAAGGAGCAAAAATAGATTTTGAATTTATAGCACCCACATTGCCAGAAGTAGCCCCATTACCTTTGGAAGAGGACTCAGAAGGCCATTTTGATGACTGGGATACACCAATTGAGGATTCTTGGGATTCCTGGGATACACCAGCTAATGAAAAAAAACTAAACTCTCAAGATTCATGGGATTCATGGGACAGCTCGGAACCCACTAAGGAACTTCAAACTTTTAGCTCTGTAGCTGATGAAATGATACAAGCTGCTACTCCACAACCTATCCTGGAAGGTTTTATCATGAAACTGGATCATGTTGATTTTGCTTTTGTTACTCCATATGATTCTGTATGGTTAAGAAATACCAGTGGTTCATTAATGATGCACAATGAGACCTTTGTTGGAAAAGGTGGGAAATTTAACTGGAGCTCTACAGGATTAGATCCGGAACAGATATTTTGCGAATTTTCCGATTACAATTTTAATATATCCAAAACCCATTTATCTGCTGAAAAAGTATCTTTAACTTATAAGGGCAAACTTAAAAGCCCTATTGAGGGTATTTTTGAATATGATTCAAAAAGAAGAACAGGAAAACAGAAAATCCAATATCCTCGATTTAAATCTTACTACAATAATATTGCTGTAAACGATCTCGCAGGTGAAGGTTTTGTATATACCGGGGGATTTTCAATGAGAGGCCCTGACATTGTTGGCGCATCCATACTCGATGGACGTTCTGAAATGACCATGTTTCTGGATTCAAAAAAGGTTTTTTATGCCAAAGCGAATCAGGTGACATTTGGCGATACAGCTGTGGATGCAGGTTCAGCTAGTATTGTGATCTACCACCAAAGAGATTCCATATACCACCCTTCGGTAAGGTTCCGCTACTATCCATCTGAAAAAGTACTGATCATAAGAAAATCAGATGGAAGCTTTAAGCAAATGCCGTTTGTGTCAACCTACTACAACATGGAAATTCAAGCTGATATGATTAGCTGGAATTTAGGGAAAGACAGCATCGATATAACCAATCTTACAGCACGAACCCAAATACCTGCTGTTTTTGAATCGGTAGAATATTTTAACGATGACCGGCTGAACCGCTTATCGGGAATGCTTGGTTTTAATCCTTTATTGATGACTTTTTCATATGCCAGGAAAAAAAATACGGATACTTTTTATTATATAGAACTGGCCGATGATCTGAAACAGAATCCAAACCTCGTAAGACAGGGGATGGTAGAACTTTGGCAGAGGGGATATATCAATTTTGACCCGACCAGTGGTAAAGTGACCATGCAGGAAAAAGCCACGCATTACATCATGTCAAATTATAAACGTAAGGACTACGATGATTTATTGATACCTTCACTGATATCCACCCATCCTAATGCAACCATGGATCTTCAAACTCAGGAAATGACTGTTAGGGGTATAAATCAGTTTTTTATTAGTAAATCTCAAAATGTATTTATTATACCAGACAATAGTTCGATAAAGCTGCTACGCAACCGGGATTTTAAATTTGACGGAACTTTATTCGCGGGAAGTTTTGAATTTGTGGGAAGGGATTTCACCTTCCGATATGATAGTTTTCTTGTCGACCTGCAGCAAATTGACTCCATCCGGTTTTATCTGGATGTGAAAGATCCGAAAACCAATAAAGTTTCCCGCAAAAGGATAGAAAATAAATTAGTGGCCTACGATTCGCAAAATGAAGCCATGGCAGGTCTAATGACAGATATTGGTGAAACCAAAGGCACATTATACATCAACAAACCCAATAATAAATCTGGTTTAAGAGAATTTCCTCACTATCCCGTATTTAATGCCAATCGTGGAGCGGTAGTATATTTTGACAATGAAAAAGTCCTAAACAAAGCTTATGATCACTCCGTTTTCTTTGTGATCCCACCATTCGAAATCGACAGTCTTAGTTCCACAGACCCTGCTACTATTGGTTTTAATGGAAGGTTTATCTCAGGTGGCATATTGCCTGATTTTAATGAAACGCTCCATATCATGCCAGATAATTCTATGGGATTTGTTCACGTTGCACCACAGCAAGGTTATAATTTATATGGAGGAGCGGGAATGGTCTATGATACCCTTACTTTGGATGGTAAAGGATTAAATGCCAAAGGTAAAATTGATTATCTCTCCACATCTCTCGAATCCAGCAGGTTTGTATTTTATTTGGATTCTGTAAAGGCATTGGGAACCTCAGCCATTATTCAGCCGGGAAACGTTGGTCAAGCCAGTTTTCCGCATGTCACCTTAGATCAATATAAAATGAAATGGCTCCCTTATCAGGACAGCTTGTATATAACCAATGTAGACAAACCTTTCCAATTTTATAACAATACAGCATCATTGTATGGAACAACCATTGTAAATAAAAATGGGTTGTACGGTTCGGGTCAACTTTTTACAAGAGGATCAGAGTCAAAATCAAACGAATTTTCATTTCAAGAACAAGAATATCTTGCCCGACATGCCAAATTCGAGATTAAATCAAATAATCCATCCAAACCTGCATTGGCTGGTACAGATGTCCGGTTAAATTTTGATTTGGTAAACAATATGGCTGAAATTAATCCCGAAATTGAAGGTGTTGCTGCAATTGAATTCCCATTTGCACAATATAGAACGTCAATTTCTAAAGCTATCTGGAATTTAGATGACCAAAAGGTAACTATGATTAAACCAGATGATGTGGACCTGAACAGTTCATATTTCTACACTACCAGAAAAGAGTTGGATTCTCTCGCATTTAATGCAACTGCAGCAGAATACGATATGAACAATCTGGAACTGTTTATCTCCGGCATTCCATATATCAAGGTAGCTGATGCTAAAATAACACCGCAAAATGGTTCAGTGCTCATTCTTGAAAATGCCAAACTGGGCACACTTACCAATACAACGATTGTAATTGATACACTAAATGAGTATCATACATTGATTGATGGTACTATTGATATTTTGTCGCGGAATAAATTTATTGGAGATGCGACATACCAATTTGTAAATGCTACAACCGATACTTTTGAAATCAAATTCAAAAAATTTGATCTGGTAGAAAATGCAACCCGTAAAAGAGGTGAAGTAGCTCAATATACTGTTTCGGGTGGAGTCGTTGATGAAAAAGAAAACCTGATTATTTCACCTGGCATGATATATAAAGGTCAGGCAACCATGTATGCCACCAAAAGACCATTGGAGTTAGATGGGATGGTAAAACTTGATTTTAAGAAAATTGATAAATATAATACCTGGATAAAATACTTCAGCAATGATGCGGAGATGCAGGAAGTGCAGTTTGATTTCAAAACAAGCCTCACCAGTTCTGGCGAACCACTGAATGCAGGGCTTCATTTTCAAAATCAATCCAACAGTCTGTATGCCACCTTTGTCACCGATCGTCTGACCCCCGGTGATTTGGATTTTTTTATTCCAGATGGTATTCTTTCTTATAACCTGGAAGATAAAAGATATCAGATTGTGAATCCTCAAAAGATAAATGGAAAAAGTTATTCCGGTAGAATGTTTACTTATGACGAGGAGTCGGGTGAGATTACTTTTGAAGGCCCTTTGAAATTTATGGACAATACCAATGAAATTAATTTGGAGGCTTCAGGCATTGGAAAAGGTAATATGTATGAAGAAGATTTTACGGTCGATGCTTTCCTTTCATTCAATTTCAATTTACCATCCCAGGCGTTGACGGCTATGTCGGTTGATATTTTTGATGTAGTGGATAGATTGGGAGCCCCAGAAGCACATAACGACCTGACCAATTTACTCTATAAAGCTTCTGAAATCATAGGTGAAAACAGCGCAAAAGAATATGAAAAAAGGACTAAAAGTGATTATTCACCACTTTCAGAAATTTCTTCCCGATTAAACCGGAGTTTGGTTATTTCATCTGCACAATTAACATGGTCACCTCAGCATAAAGCTTGGTATAGTACTGGGAAACTTGGCATTTCCAATATACTTCGGAAGGACATCAATGCCATGTTGGATGGATTTCTGGAAATTCGAAAGACCCCAAATGGCGATATGGTAAATATTTTTATCCAGGCATCGTCTGCGGTATGGTATAATTTCAGTTTCTTTGAAAACAGGTTGATCTTTTCATCATCCAATGACGATGCGAATGCAGTAATAGCTTCAAAGACAAATGTTAATAAAGCCAAACTTGGTGAATTCGTATTCATTCCTGGAGACATTGCCGAAGCTTTATCTTATGTAAACCGTTTTAGAAAAGATTATCTGGGCATGGAAAATCCATATCAAATGAATTTGATTGCTCAACCTTCTTATTCGGAGCAACAATCAGAACAGGATGTATTACCCGGTGAAGTAGAAGAAAAAGAAATTGTTAATGATGATCTGGGATTTTAATCTATTTTTGAGATGCTAATTCTTTTCACTGAACCAATTAGTATTTAGTTTTGTTGAGATCTAATGAATAATCCATCATATGAAGTATTGTTCAATTGTAAAAAGAATGAAAAATAAATATCTAAGCTATTCGCTAGCTTTCGGTTTGTTAATGGCATTAGTAACCAATGTTCAGGCGCAAATTTTTAATCCTGCCAAATGGAAGTATGAAGTTTCTATTGATAATTTGAAAGTTGGAGACAAGGTAGATTTGATTTTCAAAGCTGAAGTAGAAGATAGGTGGTATTTATACTCTTCTGATTTCGATCCCGATTTAGGGCCTATTGTCACTACTTTTCAGTTTGAACCCAATGGCACTTATGAACTATCGGGGGGCATACAAGCGATTAACCCAAGCAAAGGTTATGATGATATTTTTGATGGGGAATACACCTATTTTAGAGGGAAAGGTGAATTTCGACAAACTATTAAAATTCTAAAAAACAACCCCCTTATTAAAGGGACAATCGATTATCAGGTATGTTCTGACGAAGATGGACGATGCATCAACCTCGATGAGGAATTTGTTTTTGATCAGATCAAGGTTTCAACAACTAGCATTGATAATAAAGCGGAAGAATCAGAGAAATCCGCATCTTCTGCGGTTTTACCTCAAGAAAAAACCATTGAGAATCCGGATAACAATGCTGATACGCTTGAAAAAAATCAAGATCCTGCGGATCATGAAAAGCAAGCAGCCGTTTCTGAGGATCCCGGGGGAGCTAACACATCATCAGGGGTTGAAGCGGAAAAAAAAGAATCGTATTCGCTTTTGGCTTTTATGATACTAGCTTTCATCGGTGGCATAGGTGCTGTGATGACACCTTGCGTATATCCAATGATTCCAATGACAGTGGCATTTTTTAGTAAAAATACAGGTAGTAAATTTTTTGCTTTTATATACGGGATATCGATTATATTTATTTTTACTGTAATCGGAATTTCCATTACAGTGATATTTGGGGGGGATGTTTGGAACAAAATTGCAACCGATCCCATCATCAACATCATTTTCTTTCTGATCTTTTTTGTATTTGCATTATCCTTCTTCGGATTGTTTGATATCACCCTCCCTAGTGGTTTTGTGAATAAAATTGACAAGAAAGCAGATAAAGGAGGTTTAATAGGTGTATTCTTTATGGCGTTAACGCTGGTAGTTGTATCATTTTCGTGTACAGCACCTATCGCAAGCTTCATTCTGATCGAATCTACACAGGGACAATTGATTCGTCCAGCTGTGGGAATGTTTGCATTTTCTTTGGCTTTTGCCATTCCGTTTACACTTTTTGCTATTTTCCCAGGATGGTTAAATAATCTGCCAAAGTCGGGTGGATGGCTTAACTCAGTGAAAGTAGTAATCGGTTTTGTAGAATTGGCATTGGGACTAAAATTCCTGATGATTGCTGATCAGGTATTTAAATGGGGAATATTAAGCAGAGATGTGTATTTGGCCATTTGGATCGTACTTTTTACTTTAATGGGATTTTATATTCTTGGAAAATTTAGAATGCCACATGATAGTAAAATAGAAACCATCAGCATCCCCAGGCTGCTTTTAGCTATTGTTACATTTTCATTTGTCCTGTATCTAATACCAGGTTTATTTGGTGCTCCTTTAAAACAAATGGCTGGATTTGTACCTCCATTAAATAGTCAAAATTTTAGTCTTGTAAATCAGACTGCTGTGATGGAATCAGGACCTCAAATCACATCTATTGAAAATTGCGAAGCACCCAAATATGCTGATAAATTTAAACTCCCGTTGGGGCTCACAGGCTATTTTGATTACGAACAGGCCGTGGAGTGTGCGAGAACAAACAATAAACCTTTATTTGTTGACTTTACTGGTCATGGATGTGCCAATTGCTGGGAAATGGAAGAAAAAGTTTGGTCTGACCCCAGGGTATTAAATCTCCTGAAAGAATATGTTATTGTCTCACTTTATGTAGATGATCGAACCACACTGCCTGAAAATATGTGGTACAGGTCTGATTATGATGGGAAATTGAAAAAAACTATTGGTAGGCAGAATGCTGATTTACAGATTTCCCAATATCAAAATAACGCACAACCATTTTATGTGTTGCTAGATACTAAAGAACAAACTTTACAGGATCCCAAAGGATATGATTTGAATATTGAGAATTATATCAATTATTTGCAGAGTGGGTTAGACGAGTTTGAAAAGAGGCGTAATCAAGCTGTCGATGTGGCGTTGTCTGATCAATAAATCAGCATAGTATATCTTCGTGATCTTTAATTTTGACAGAAGGGCCACCATCAGGAAGGGTAATGCCAGGAGGTAAATCCAGATCAGGTTCTTCATAGAATTCTACTCCTCCGTCATCGTCGTCGTTCCGTTTATTTTTATTAAGATTTAGTTTCTTGACCATTCTTACTATCAAATAAACTGAAGCCACATACAGGCTGCTAAAAATCAGCATTTCTAAAAAATATCCACTCATAACGCCCCCTGAAAAATATAAAACTACTGCAATTTATTTTTACAGCTAATCAACCACTAACCCAGCTAAAATTGGTCATACTTTTAAAACTGTGGAATTGCCAAAAAAGTTTATTGCCTCCCTAAAGTTGAATAGCAGGCGTTGGTACATCTATCTTGCAATCGCATGCTCATTTAATTTGATTAAGATTGATTTATAATTTTTTTGTTTTATAGGTTCAAGTATATTTTTGCCAAACTTGGTGAAATATTGATGTTGTTCGAAAAAAGCACGACTTTCACTCAACCAATCAAATCTGCTAATCTCTTTTGCCCTTGTAAATTCATTTTCAACCCTTAACCTTTCAGAAATTTCAAAATATTTGCTGCTTCCCAAATGTGCTAAATCAGCATCACATAAAACTTTTTCAATCTTTGAATGAGGCTTTTGAGGAATTTTTGTAGCGTTAATGCATCCCACAACTGCATTGATTTGATCGGAGGAAAATTGTAAATCGCAAAGCAACAGGATGGCCAATCTAGCACTTTCCGTTTCATGGGCAAGATCACCTGTTCCATACCCCAGGTCATGACACCAGGCTGCAATAATGGCAATTTGAAGCTGGTCATTATCCAATTCACTTGCCATGCCTATTAACTGTGTATTTTCAACTACTGCCTTTGTATGTTCAATATTGTGATAACTTAAGCAAGTCAAATTTTTTTTCTGAAAGTATCCTTCTACAAAATTTCTGACCTTATTAAGTGTATTTGCATCCATGATTCTCAATAATTTCCTCCTGTAGCGTTATATAAAGATAATCAATAAAAAATATGTACATTTAATTTTTAATACTATATATTTATAAACTCTTTCAATAACTACTAAATATTTAGAGCAATTTTATGAAAAAGGCTGTAGCAATTTTGTTGATTTTATGTTTTCTTGGCTCTTGTGCAAGTGTTCCTTCGCAGCCATGGCAACCTAAAAAACACAAACCAGTAAAAAAATAGTTTATAAATGGTATGTGCCTGATAGTTTTTGCATGGAAAAAACACCCGGAATACAAGTTAATACTGGCTGCTAATCGTGATGAATTCTATAATCGTCCTACTTTACCAGCCCATTATTGGAGAGATCTGTCAGGAGTATTGGCAGGAATGGATTTAAAGTCTCAGGGAACCTGGTTGGGAATAAATATGGCAGGTATGTGGACTGCAATTACGAATTACAGAGATTTCGATAACATAAAACAGCATGCACCATCTAGAGGCTCAATAACTTCGAAATATTTAACCGAAAAATGGGAGCCTGAACAGTATTTAAAACACCTATCTGGTTATTCTCAAACGTATAATGGTTTCAATTTACTCAGTGGCAATCTTCAAGAGCTTTTTTATTATTCAAACCAAAGTAAGGAAATACAGGAATTGAGACCCGGCATTTATGGATTAAGCAATCATCTGCTTGATACGCCATGGCCAAAAGTAGAAGAAGCAAAAAAGCAACTGCTGAAATTGTTACAGACAGATACAATTAGCCCTGATAGATTATTTCAAATTTTATATCATACTGAACAACACCCCGATCATCTTTTGCCAAATACAGGAATAGGAATTGAGCAAGAAAGGTCATTATCATCGATATTTATAACCATGAATGGATATGGTTCCCGTTGCACCACGGTATTACTTATCGACAATGACAATGAAGTTACATTTGCCGAAAGATTATACCGCGATGGTAAGCCTGTAGGTCAGGACCTGTTATTTCGGTTTATTCCCAGTGCTTAAAGAAGTAGAATCAATGTCCCAACCCCATGCCTTCTGGATTCTTGGAACAATATCTGTATTGTCCAATATTCCGGAGAATAATTCAGCACCCGGACCAAATGCAAATACAGGTACCATAGCTGCAGAATGATCAGGAGTGGAAAAGTTAACTTTTAAGCTGTCTGCTGTTCCCCCTGTAATAGTTATTCCCCCGGTTTCATGATCTGATGTGATGATCACCAATGTTTCGCCATCTGCTTTGGCAAAATCGATTGCTTTTCCTACTGCCTGATCAAAATCAATCATTTCGGTGGCAATATACTCCAGAGAATTGGCATGGCCACCCCAGTCGATTTGAGAACCTTCTACCATTAGGAAAAACCCCCTCTCGGATACGGAAGACAAAAACTCAAGAGCCGTCTCAGTAGCAAAAGGAAGAAAATCACCCCTTCCGTCCAGATAAGTAGGAGGCTGTTCATCGGCTATAAACCATGCTAGTTTTTTATTGCTTGAATTTTTTGCATCTTCCTGATTCTCAGCAATATAATAATTCCTAGCTACCAAAGAATCCAATAAATTCAGACTATCAGCTCTGGATGTAAAAAACTTTCTCCCTCCTCCCATAAAAACATCCACACCAGATTTTACCAAATCCATTGCAATGGCTTCATCATATCTTCGATGTCTTTGGTGTGCATAAAAACTGGCTGGAGTAGCATGTGTAATCGATGAAGTAGCCACAACCCCTACCGCGTAACCACTCTTTTTAGCCATTTCAAGAATAGTTGGTATAGATTCTCCATTTTCATCAACACCAATGGCACCATTATAAGTTTTTTTTCCAGTAGCCAACGCCGTACCTGCTGCTCCGGAATCGGTAATAAAATCACTGGCGGATGTTGTAGTCATATATCCCGCATGGGTAGCTTTTGAAATATTCAATTCTCCCTTGTTAGAAAGCATTCCGACCTGCAATTGAACAGGCCCCATTCCATCTCCAATCAACAATATGATATTCCGGGGTTGCTTGTAAGATTCTTCACTGTTAATCGATGTTTTATCGCTTGCAGGGGAATTACATGCTCCAATAATTAAAAATAAACCCGCTACCCAAAAGTAATTTTTCATGTCATCCTATTTTTTGTTATTGACAAAAATACAATTGTTTTTCCAATTGACTGTTAACCAAATATTAATAAAACAAGATATATCGCTTTTGGATTTATTATAACCCTGTTTTAAAAAGTCACTCGCTACTCATGCAATGGGGTAGCATCCGTTGAAATTTCTAATTTATATTTAAATTAAGCATTTATCAGAAATCATAAAATATATTTTAAAAATGTAAGTTAATCTGATTGAATAGTATTTTATTCTGGAAAAAAAAGCATTAATATTGTTGAAGTTAACAACAGCTCAGGCTTTTCATACCACGTTTTATCAAGCTAAACAATAAGAATGATAAGCTATAAATTAAATTATCGCTAAAATAAACTACTTAAAGTATCATGTTGAAAAAAAATTTACCCGGTATTTCTGTTGCATTGATTATTGCACTTTTTGTTGTTTATGCACTAATTACTAAGCAAACTCCCATATCTATAGTTGAGGAATATTCGGATACCACAGCATACATATCTCAAGAAGATACAATTTTAATTGAACCTAACTTACTGTATGGGATAAATATCGACAATTTTGAAATAATAGAAGGAACCATAAAAAGAAATCAAAATCTGTCTGGAATATTAACGCAATACAATGTATCGATGACTACCATTGATTTATTGGCGAGAAACTTCAAAGATGTATTTGATGTGAGAAAAATTGCAACTAATAAAAAATACACGGTAATGGTAGGGCAGGATTCATTAAAAACCGCCAAACTTTTTGTATATGAACCCAACCCATTGGAATATGTGGTATTCAATCTGAGTGATTCTATGGATGTATACAAAGAAGCTAGAAAAGTAGATACCGTTGTGCTCCATACTTCTGGCATAATTAACTCTTCGTTGTACAATACTATAATTGATGCAGGTGCTACACCTACCTTGGCAAGCAATCTGTCAGATGTATTTGCTTGGCAGATAGACTTCTTCAGAATTCAAAAGGGTGACAGGTTCAAGGTAGTGTATGAGGAATATCAGGTAGAGGGTGAGCGTGTTGGGACAGGTAAAATTCTTGCAGCATATTTCGAACATTTCAACAATCCATATTATGGTGTTCATTTCGATCATGATGGCACTGTTGGATATTTTGACGAGACAGGCAACAGCCTTAAAAAAGCATTTCTAAAGGCACCTTTAAATTATTCCAGAATCAGTTCAAGGTTTACCAATAGCAGATATCATCCTGTATTGAAAAGAAGCAGACCGCACCATGGGGTTGATTATGCTGCACCAACAGGAACTCCTATACAATCTATTGGCGACGGTGTGATAGAACAAGCGAGTTTTTCTGGTGGCAATGGTAACTATGTTCGAATAAAACACAACAGCGTATATACAACCGGATATTTACATTTATCAAAGTTTGGCCCCGGTATTAAAGCAGGGGTTCGAGTAAAACAAGGTCAGGTGATCGGTTATGTAGGTACTACTGGTTTATCTACTGGTCCTCATTTATGTTTCCGCGTTTGGATGAACGGTAAACCTGTCAATCCCTTGTCCATACAATCCCCTCCTTCCGAACCAATTAAAGAAGAGCATAAAGCTGTCTTTAATCTGATTATGCAGGAAAAAATCAACATGTTGAATAACATCTATTATTCTGAACCACAAGATGAAATTGTGGCTCGAAATGAATAATTATTAAAATTTTATAAAAAACAAAGCCCCGTGGAATCACCTCTCCACGGGGCTTTGTTTTTTATGAAATAAATCCTACCATTGCAATTTCATTCCTGATTTTTTAAAATTACTACTACAATGAATAGGGTAGATCGGCTTACAGCAATATTAATGGTACTTCAATCCAGGCGATTGGTTACGGCAAGTTACATTGCCGACCGTTTTGAAATTAGTTTGCGCACAGTGTACCGGGATGTCAGGGCTTTGCAGGAAATTGGAATTCCAGTCAACGGAGAAGCAGGTTTAGGTTATTACCTGATGGAAGGCTACAAATTGCCTCCGATCATATTTTCTAAGGAGGAAGCAGGTGCATTACTTTTAAGCCAAAAAATAGTAGAAAAATTAACTGATCATTCCCTTCAAAAACATTTTAACCAGGCAATTGACAAAATCAGGGCTGTATTAAAAACCGCTGAAAAAGACAGGCTAGAAAATTTAGAAGACGGTATCCGTTTTCTGGGTTCAGATAAATCAATTAAGGGTGCCGGTACGCACATGGTGGAAATCCAAAATGCCATTGCCGATCGCCACACTGTTTTGATCAGCTACACGAGCGAGGGGAAAGACAATGCCCAGGAAAGGGAAATAGAACCTATAGGCCTAGTATTTTATAGCAATCGCTGGCACATGATAGGTTTTTGCCATCTTAGAGATGACTACCGCGATTTCCGGCTCGATCGTATTCAATCCCTCTCAGTGACAGGCCGAAGTTTTAAAATGTCACTGAGAAAAGATATAGATGCTTATCTTAAAGAGCTATATTCTATACATGCATTGGATCGGGCTATTGTTCGATTTAGTAAACCAGTGGCTGACAAAATATCCAACTATAAATATTACTATGGATTTGTGAGTCAAAAAGAACACAGTGATTATGTGGATATGGAATTTATGCTGCCTGATTATGATTATTTTTCCCGGTGGCTGTTCATGTTTGCTGATGATGTGGACATCATTGAGCCACCTATTTTGATAGAACATTTGCGCAAACTTTCATTAAAAGTGCAGGAAAAATATCTTTCTCCCAACTTAAAGATTAAGAATAATTAATCAAACCATGCTGACATAATGCTGTCATTTTGGAGAAGTATTTTTGATAAATATTTCTAACCAAAATGAAAAAATTATGGACACACTTGAAAAAGTTGATCTTCAAAAAACCGATCAGGCTTATTACAAAGCTTCATTAAAACCACAAATACTACAATTTCCCGATATTGGGTATATTGCTATTTCAGGTAAAGGGTCACCTGACAGTCATGAATTTTCCTTGGCGATTCAGACTATTTATAAAGTAGCATACAAACTTAAGAACATCAGTAAATTGAATGGAAGAGACTTCAAAGTAGCCAAGATGGAAGCTTTTTGGTGGCTTCAAAACGGGCATGATTTTGAGAATACCCCTAAAGATCAATGGTTATGGCAAATTCTTATACGAATGCCTGAGTATATTAATGAAGAGGATTTGAAAACAGCAAAAACAAGTCTTGGAGATGATCAATGGATCAACGCAACCATGTGGCACATAGAACCAGCGGGGCAATTTATTCATATTCTTCACGTGGGTTCATACTTCAACGAAAAGGGATCAATAGAAAACTTAATGAACCATGTTAAGGAAAACCATAAAACCATTGCAGGGCACCATAGAGAAATTTACTTAACCGATCCTCGTAAAACCAGTGAAGAAAAACTGAGGACCATACTGATGTACAGGATTCAGTAATAGATAAAGTTGTCAACTTCCGAAAAAAAATAACACCCAACAGGAAAATAATAACCCCAAAATTAAGATTGAACAGGTCTGAAAAAACAGGCCTGTTTTTTTTGTAATTACCTAAAAATCAAAAACTTAAGTCTGACAACACAGTTGACTTCTCATAATAAATGAGTTATTTTTTCACCTTAAAATTTTTAGTATGTTTTATCATGATAAAAAACTACAGTATAAGGTAAGGGTAGAAAAACCTAATCCTTATTTCGCTAAAATGTTACAACAAGCTATTGGGGGCATAGAAGGAGAAATCAGGGTCTGCCTACAATATATGTTTCAGGCATGGGGGCTCGTGGCCCAAAAAAATACCGAGATATGTTATTGGAAACTGGGACTGAAGAGATGAGCCATATCGAAATGCTTGCCACCGCAGTAGCTTTAAATTTGGAAGGTGCCCCAAACTTGCTGAAAGATCAGATGGCTGAAACAAACCCATTGGTCGCAGGCATTATGGGAGGGGCTGATCCGCGTCACATTTTATCGTCCGGATTATCTGCTATGGCTTGTGATAGCAATGGTGTGCCATTCAGTGGGTCTTGGGTAGTGGGCAGTGGCAACCTTGCTGCAGACATGTATGCCAATGTGATGGCTGAGTCTACCGGGCGAGTTTTAGCCACACGTTTATGGGAAAGTACCGATGACCCGGGGATGAAGGATATGTTATCGTTTTTGATTGCCCGAGACACTATGCATCAAAATCAATGGCTGGCAGTGCTGGAGGAATTAGGTGGGTTGCAGGGTGTGCATCCAATCCCTAATAGTTTCCCTCAATCAGAAGAAAACCAAAATTTCAACTACACCTTTATTTCTACTAATGTGCATCAGGAAGCTGCGGAAGGCGATAGGTGGACAGTAGGTAAATCAATGGATGGAAAAGGTGAGTTTAAATTCAGATTTGCTAAACCACATGGTGAGGAGCCTGAACTGGCACCCCCCGCTCCGGAAATGCATGCTCAAAAAGAGCAAATGAACGAAAAATCGGTATTTGAAAAAGTGAAAGATAAAATTACACCACCCTAATGATTAGAGCAACAGGGTATTTAATTAGTTCTATTGACAACTTAGAGTTAACTATGAAAAATCGGAGGTCTTACTGGTCGGGTAAGGCCTCTTTTTATTTCTTACAATAAATTGGCGTTGCCAATAGGAAAAACCCTCCACACATTATATCATTCTAAATAGAAAGCCCCCTTAGAATTTATTCCAAGAGGACTTTTCAAGTGAACCCGGAGGGAGTCGAACCCCCAACCTCCTGATCCGTAGTCAGGTGCTCTATCCAATTAAGCTACGGGTCCCTGTGAATGCGGTGGCAAATTTAATAATTAAATCAGCCATAAAAAAGAATTTTTTATTTATCATTTTATAAAAACATTATCTTTGCTTTATTCATTTTAATTTTGAACTAAAAAATTTAAAACATGAGAATCCGATTTTTTGTCATTCTTTTCCTAATAACCCTTCAATTTTCATTTGCCAATGGCAATCAGGAACTGCCAACAGGAATCACAGGTGTTCAGAAAACACAACAGGCAAGGCCTAATCTACCTGGGGATTTTATCATTGATTTCGGTGTAAGCCATTTTATTAATGCTCCAGATTCAATGGCAACGTCTACCTTAAGGTCGAGAGCGGTAAATATTTATTATTTGTATCGCATACCCTTTGGCGATAATTCAAACTTTTCTATTAACCCAGGAATAGGTATTGGATTGGAAAACTATATGTTTAAAGATGATAATGTGACTCTTGAAATGAATCAGGATCAAACCAAACTAGTGGGTTTAACTGAATTTGATGGCTTAAAAAAATCAAAACTTAACCTTAATTATCTGGATATACCCGTAGAATTGAGATACAATGCCAATCGTGATAATCCTAGCAAAGGATTGAAAGTATCAGTAGGTGGTCGGGTAGGTATTTTATTTGATGCCAAAACAAAGGTAAAATACGAATTGGAAGACGATGTCAAGATAATGAAAGCAAAGGAGGATTTTTCTCTAAATAAAATCAGATACAGCCTTCATGGCAGGATTGGACTAGGAAATTTCTCTGTTTTTTATTATCAAAATCTGAATTCGGTATTCAAGAAGGACAAAGGCCCTGAAGGCACCAACGAAACAAAAAGCTTTATGGCCGGAATCTCTTTTACTTTGTTTTAGCAGTTGATACAGCATAAAAGAGGGTTTAATATTTTATTTTTAAGCCCTCTTTTATATTAAAAAATATACAGCTGAAAAACATATTGTAAAACCAACAATCCCACCCCCCAATATCTCCTTTGGTGTATGGCTATTAAGTGACAATCGCGCAGACATGACCAATCCGGCACACAGGATGGTTAAAATCAAAGGGAATAGCAAATTACCTTCAGGATAATTAAATGTTAGGCCCAAAAGAATACCCACCACACCGCAACTACCTACACTATGCATACTTATCTTCCAAAAAAATGTAATGCCTGTAGATAATATCACAGAAAGTGTAATCGCACCTAAGATGACGCTTACTGCACTTTGATTATCTATTTTTAACAAAAAAAAGATGGTTATCAACAAGTAAAAAACAGAGACGAATGTAAATGGTACTACCCTTTTTTGTCTGTCTTCGAAATTATAGTTTTGAATTGAAACTATACCAAGTGTAAAAATACTGACCAGAGGAATTAAAAAAGTAAATATAAAAATGATGGCGATAAAATACCATTGTAACCTGACTATCGGAAAAGCGATAGCTATAGGGGAATACTTTAGTACCAATATAAAAACTAAAGTGGGCATCAATAGTGGGTTGAATACTATTGAAATTAAATTAGCCAATTTTCGGGGCATGGGATTAAAGTTCTTTCCTTAACCGGGCTACCGGTATGTTTAGTTGTTCTCTGTATTTGGCCACTGTTCTTCGGGCAATATTGTATCCTTTATTATTCAGCAGTTTTTCAAGTTTATCATCCGAAAGAGGTTTTTTCTTATCCTCCCCTTCTATGATTTCCTTAAGAATATGTTTTACTTCCCTGCTACTCACATCTTCACCCGATTCAGTACTGATACCTTCTGAGAAAAAATACTTCAATGGATAAATACCAAACTCTGTTTGAACGGATTTACTATTGGCCACTCGTGATACTGTAGAAATATCCATTTTGATTTGGTTCGCAATATCTTTTAGGATCATTGGCCGTAATTTTGATTCATCTCCTTCGAGAAAAAAATCGTATTGATAATTTACAATGGCACTCATGGTATTCAAAAGGGTTTGTTGGCGCTGTTTGATAGCATCAATAAACCATTTGGCCGAATCCAGTTTTTGTTTTACAAAACTGATGGTTTCCCGGAGCTTTCTGTCCTTTTTATTGCTCTTTTCATAAGCATGAATCATATCAGAATAAGACCTGCTTATCCTTAACTCAGGGGCATTTCTGGAATTCAGTGTCAAATCTAGTTTCCCATTATTGTTGGTTAGAATAAAATCGGGGACAAGATATTGGGTTTTTACCAAACCACTAGCTGCTGCACCTCCCGGTTTGGGATTCAACCTGGTAATCAGTGTGATGGCATCTTTTAGGTCTTCTTCGTCTTCCAAATTAAGCTTTCTGATAATTTTATCATAATGCTTTTTAGCAAAATCTTCGAAACAATCTGACAGGAGCCTTTTGGCTATTTCCACGATAAATGTTTGCTCTTCCCTCCTTTCCAGTTGCAGTAGCAAGCACTCCTGTAGATTTCTAGCTGCGATTCCGGGTGGATCAAAGGATTGAATCAGCTTTAGGATAGTTTCCATCTCCTCTATACTGGTTTCAATGTTTTGGGAGAATGCCAAATCATTCTGAATGGCTTCCAAATCCCTCCTGATATAACCATCTGCCTCTATGCTGCCAATCAATTGCTGTCCTATCAAAAATTGCCGCTCATCAAGCCCTAAAAATCCCAATTGCATCTCCAGTTGTTCTATCAATGTACTGGAAGTCGGTATTGGCATTTCCTTATCCTCTTCATCAGGGTTAAATCCGTCCCCCTGCATCTTATATCCGCTAAAATCGTCATGGATATAATCTTTAAGGTCTATCTCATCATCACCATAAGATTTTTCCTCAAAATCATCCTTCACTTCATTGCTGTCTTCCACAGGCTCTGGTTCCTCTCTTCCCTCTTCCAAAGCAGGGTTTATCTCCAGCTCTTCCTCAATCCGCGTTTCCAGTTCTGCTGTAGGTATTTGCAGCAGTTTGATAAACTGTATTTGCTGTGGAGATAGTTTCTGACTTAACGATTGCGTTAACCCAAGCTTTTGCATATATCCAAGTCTATGATCTAATTTACTAAATTTCTGTCACAATCTAAACGATGTCATGAGCATTTATGACAATCAAAACCTATCATTTGTTCAAATTTATAATAATTCCATTAATCTTTGATATAATGATTAAAATATCGTTTTTTGTGGCTGTTTTTAGAATACTGGAAGAATACGTATGGAAATGTTAAAAAGAACAAAAATTAAAGAACTCCTCAAAGGTGAGAAAGTAGGTCATAAAATTAACGTAAAAGGCTGGGTAAGAACAAAAAGGGAAAGCAAAAACGTAGTTTTTATTAACCTGAATGATGGATCTACTATTCATAACATACAAATTGTTGCAGATCCTACGAAGTTCCCTGAGGAAACTATAAAGAAAATCAATACAGGTGCCTGTATTTCTGTCGATGGCCAGTTGATAGCTTCATCGGGTTCAGCTCAAGCAGTAGAGATCAATCCTGAAAACATCGTAATTATAGGCACTGCCGATCCAGAAAAATATCCTTTGCAACCAAAAAAACATTCTTTCGAGTTTCTAAGGGAAATTGCCCACCTTCGTCCCCGTACAGCTACTTTTAGTGCCATCTTCCGAATCAGACATGCCCTTACGTTTGCCATACATAATTTCTTTAACCAAAAAGGTTTTGTAAATGTGCATACACCTATCATCACAGGTTCTGATGCAGAAGGTGCCGGGGAAATGTTCCGGGTAACTACCCTCGACCTCCATCATCTTCCAAAAACTGATGATGGTGCGATCGATTTTAGTAAAGATTTTTTTGAGAAAGAAACCAATCTTACGGTTTCCGGTCAGTTGGAAGGTGAATTGGCGGCGATGGCACTTTCAGAGATTTATACTTTTGGCCCTACTTTCAGGGCAGAAAACTCCAATACTACCCGGCATCTGGCGGAGTTCTGGATGATAGAACCGGAAATGGCATTTTATGACCTTACGGACAACATGAACCTTGCTGAAGAATTCTTGAAGTATATTATCAATTATGCGCTAACCCATTGCATCGACGATTTGAATTTCTTAAATCAAAGAGCTTTTGATGAAGAAAAAAATAAAAAGCAGGAAGAACGAAGTGAAATGTCATTAATCGACCGGTTGAATTTTGTTTTAAACAATGACTTTGTGAGAATTACCTATACTGAAGCTATTGATATTCTTAAAAATTCCAATCCCAACAAGAAAAAGAAATTTCAATATCCAATTGATCAATGGGGAGCAGATCTTCAATCAGAACATGAACGTTACCTGGTAGAAAAGCATTTTAAAAAACCTGTGATCCTTACTGATTATCCGAAAGAAATCAAAGCTTTTTATATGAAGCAAAATGATGACGGGAAAACTGTTAGGGCTATGGATATTTTATTTCCAGGAATAGGTGAAATAGTAGGGGGATCACAACGTGAGGAGGATTATGATAAACTTCATCGTCGGATTACGGAAATGCAAATTGATGAAAACTCCTTATGGTGGTACCTTGAAACCCGGAAATTTGGAACAGCACCTCATGCAGGTTTTGGATTGGGTTTTGAAAGGCTATTGTTATTTGTAACAGGGATGACCAATATCAGAGACGTGATTCCATTTCCAAGGACACCGGGCAATGCGGATTTTTAGACACACATGTGATAAACTTTTACACAAAAAAGCCGCTAATACGCGGCTGGTTTTCAAAGATATGTTATTTTCCTACTTTTTCTGAAATTTATAGGCCTGTTTAAATCTGCTGTCCTTATCTTGTACTACGAGTAAATAATAACCTGGGGATAATGATCTAAGAGGGATTTTATACTTGTTTTGTGTTACTTCTTCAATTTCTATTTTGATAGAATTGCCGATAATATTATAAACTTCAAATTCAACATTCTTAAGTGTTTTATCATTTATAACGATGTTTAAATCATCGGGTGTCGGGTTGGGGAAAAAATCGATAGGGTTCTTAATTTCACGGAGGGAATTTTCTACAAATGGCTGCTCATTCTGTCGATAGCTACCATCTTCTTCAGATTGCCCGAAGGAGGTGGTTATCCAGAAACCGATAAAAATGAAACAGATAAGTAAAATTTTTCCCATACAATACAATAATATACAAAATAAAACATTCTAATTATAGAAAGCAAAAACTGATCCATTAATTTGGTCAGTAATCTATTCAAAGAACTTACATTTTGAATTACCTGCGATCTATATTATAAATACGTTTTTAACAGGTGAATTGTTCATGCATACTAAACACCTCTTTGTTAAAAAAGGTTAATAATCTTATAATTATTGATAATCGATGTCTGATAATTACCTTATCGGTGATTTTATTACATCCCGCTTAAATCTAAGATTCTAGTGTTCATAATAAATCAACCAGATTACAGTTACATCCACTTTTTACAATATTCAATTTATTTTATCCCCTTCCACACCCATCAAAATGAATAACTGAGGTCGATATTAAATTGAAAAGATTCTTCACGGGAAAAACCTGCACTTAGCGATCCGACAACTTTATTCAATGGAGCATACCACAAACCTGCTCCATAACCTTTGTGCCATACTCGGGAAGATACATCTTTTAAGTACACTTTGCCTACATCATAAAATCCCAATACACCTACTGGGCCTGGCAGGATGAATCTTTTGAGGTTGAACAAAGTAACCCGAATTTCTGTGTTGTTATAAAAATTTGCCCTTCCGGTAAATCTGTTTTTCCTGTATCCGCGCAAATTAGCATTTTCACCCAATGTGAGACCATGAAAAAAATCAAAATCCCCCAAAATTGTGCCTCCTCCTGTATGGTTGATGATGGTATATGAGAAAGGAACCCCAAAAGTAAGATACATAGATAAACCGGAAGTAATTTTGGTAAAGCTATTCCGATGGTCATTCAGGGCAGAAATATAATCAGAGGTAAGATAGTAAAATATTCCGGTAGTCGTAAAGTTCGGGTCATTTCTGGTATCTACGGTAAAACGTGCCCCCAGCCCTCCATAATGCAAATCATTGTCCATTATCTCCCATTCCTCATCATTTTCTGACAAATTATTAATAAATCTTTCACGCGTGGCTTGGGATTCAATTTTGAAATATTCATAGGAAGGCCCGATCAGAAATTGAGCAAATTCCCCAATATTTCTTTTCAAAAAAACGTTACTTCGCACATTCTTTATTCTAATTTGATAAAAAGAACGATCAGTTTCTTCAGAATCTTTAGAAGACAGATTTTCTGATTCATTGCCCAACCCGAAATAGTTGGTATATGACGGTAATCGTAAATCAGCATTCATCATGAGATTTGTTCGGCCAAATACGTCAGTAAATTCCCCCCTGTAGTCAATATCAAAAGCAGTGGTAACTGGCGCAAATTGGGCAGATAATATATTTTTTGAGGAAAATGGATATTTCCTAAAACCATGTGTAACCCAATAAGCTCCTGCTCCAATAAAAATTTTATCCTCGCTATTATAATCTGTTAGTAATAATGGAATAAATTGGTTGTTCTTATATTCTTCCCTGTTATATTCATTTACATTAAAGCGGTTCGACCTTTTGTCTTTTCCACTACTGCTTAGTGCCACTACATTCTCCTCTTCTTTGGTATCATAGACAATTGTTTTTTTACCCCATCCTGAAACTTTGGATTCATCAATTATCCGATCCGGACCTTCACCACCAATTATTCTTATCGTAATACCTTTTTTCACTTCACCTTCAAGCAAAAATTCATCATATCCGTCGAATCCATACAATCTAACTTCTTTGGTTTGTCCGGTAATGAACAAACGATCGTACAGTTTCCGAACAATCTCTTTATTATCATCAAGTTTATACACCGCCACCCGCGTTTCGCGGTCATTTAATCTTTCGACTACAAATCGTTCGCTCTCATCACTCCCCAATACATTGACATTTTCAGCCAAAACCAAGTAATAGTCCATAGCATATTCATGAATCCTATCTCTTCTGGATTTCAAAATATTGATAATTTCCTGACCATTCAATAAAAAAATTTCTTTTGGCCAGGTTTTTACAGCATCCTCTATGGCTTGATCAGTAAGTGCATTTTGAAGGTATTCCGCTGCTTTTAACCAATCCCTTGCAGATGGTTCGGTGATAAAAAACCTGTCAAAATATCGGGCATTATAATTAAAGCCTTTTACATTTTTAATTTCAGGGTTAAAACCTTCGAATTTTGGCATCAATTTGGAAAATAATTTCGTCATGGCACCATCGCTGCGAAAAAATACCTGATCTCTGTCCCGAGGGATAGGCCGATAAATTCTTCGGTCATCATCTTCATCAAATTGTGCCCACCGCCACTGATCGTCATGCCTGTCCCAGTCACCTACAATCATATCAAACAACCGGTTTTTAATCACAAATTGCTGATCAACTTCTACATCATTACTCTCAATTACATTTTTAATCACTGTAGAATAACTATCGATATCATCTGGGCTACCGAAACTCTCATGGCCTTTCCATTCATCTTCCGGGCGTTCTTCAAATAAAACCAATGTATTTTTAAATTCTTCTCGATATCTTCCTAACCTGGGGTCATCAGGTATTAACATCAATTTTGGATTCGTGTGATAAATGCCGGCTGAATTTGACAAATGTGGAATGATCAGCGATCCATAAGGATGATTAGCAGAAACCTGATCCTGGAAAATGTCTGCTACGATAGTTCCCCTTAACTCTTGAGGAAGTGCTTTTTCTGGATTTTTATCTACTGTTCGAAGCACGTACTGCCTGCCATCTTCATCCTCCAATCGAAGGGATTTTGTAGATTGCCCCCCTCCCATTTTGATGATATTATATCCTGTAAAATCAAATATGGGCACTTCCAATGGTGTTTGCCATGCCTTTCGATAGTTTTCACCCAACAGTTGCTTGGTGAAACCAGTAGCCATATATCTGGAACTGCCCATTGCCAGAACTGTACTATCTGAGTAGTTGATATCTTGTTCGTAAACCTGTATGCTATCCTGTAATAATGTGGGTTTTACCATCCATTCGGATTGATATACAGCAGAGTCCTCACCTGGTATCCAGAACCGGAATTGAATATTGCCATCATCAAAATATTTTAATTCTCCGAATCCGTTTTTACTCAACGCAAATTCAGAGCCTGGGCCTTTTTTTACCAGATCAGTCTTACTCCCCGACCCACTAATTACATAATGAATACTGTCCCTGATGATATGCTGCAAATTGTGATCATGTCCGGCAGCATACACCATTCCGGGAAATTTGGAGAATATTTCACTCATCGAGGTGCGAACACTATTATACAAAGGATGGTTAATATCCTGCACATGCCCTATATATTTCCGGTATCCCGGATAAACTGATCCTAACACAGGTAAAGGAAGATACAGGTTTTTTACCGCTTCAGTAAGGGGAAAAATATGTTGTTTTAAGGTTGCTACTCCACCGTGTGATCCATAAGTAAATAAAGGATGATGTGCTGCTACAATCAATTGCTTATGGTTGTTTTTAGCTAGTATATCCTCCAGAGCATCCATCACATCTTCTATGTTCCCATATTCACAATGGCTTCTCTCACCAGGCTTTGTATAAGCATGAAGCATCCATTGTGTGTCCAATAAAACCAATGTGATCTGTTCATTCAGTTCTATTTCAACTGGGCCAGGGCAACCTTCCCCCGGATAAAAAACCTGCTTACCATCGAAGAAATTATTGATAAATGCTTCTTGCCGTAATAAATAGGACAAACCTTGCCTTCTGCCTTTCTGCCAGTCATGATTTCCGGCTACAAAAAAAATGTCGCCCTCGTAATCTTTTAATACATTTAATTGTTCAAGAATATATTTTTCTGCCTGCGGTCGTCTCCGGTCCCTCACAGGGGGAAGCCCACTGGGATAAATATTATCACCTAAAAAAATCACACCGCTATTTTTACCCGATTGCATAAGTTTTTCCTGAAGCATATTCAATATTTCATCTTCGCCATCCAGTTTCGGCAAACCTGTATCGCCAATTAAAAATAATGTGTAAGTAACTTCTGAAGAGTCGTTATAGGTAACATTTGGCGACGCAAATAACATCAATGGGAATATAAAAAAGTAGAATAGCAGACTAATCCGATAGTACATGTTAAATTTTATATATTAAAAAAAACTAAATAAACTTCTTAAACAGTAAAAAATTGTAATTGCAATTATAATGGCTTATGATTAAATATTGTTTTAGAATAGAAATCCCAGATGGCTATTCCCATGCTTACAGCTACATTTAAAGAGTGTTTAGTGCCAAATTGGGGAATCTCAATACAAATATCAGTATGCTCCAGCACGGCATCCTCTATTCCAAAGGCTTCATTCCCAAAAATAAAGCAATATTTTTCTTGTACATTAGGCATGAATTGATGCAATGGAATACTTTGATCCGTTTGTTCAAATGACACAATATTGTATCCTTGTTCTCTCAAAATTTTTATTGCATCGGTTAAATTTGGGGAATGTTCCCAATCTACAGTTTCAGTAGCCCCCAATGCGGTTTTATTTATTTCCCGGTGCGGAGGACAACCAGTAATTCCTCCCAGCAGGATTTTTTCTATTCTAAAAGCATCTGCAGTACGAAAAGCAGAACCCACATTGTGCATGCTCCTAACATTGTCTAAAGCAAATATCAGAGGGGTTTTTGAAGAAACCTTATAATCCTCAACATTCAGCCGGTTTAGTTCCTCCATCGTTAATTTTCTCATCAGCTACGAATATCTAAAAGTGTTTTTGTAATTTTAACCTTTCCCAAAATTACAGTGGAAAAATGAAATTGATTCCCATATTTTTGATTAATCATGGCTGCCAAACAGACCAATAGTACTTTGTCAGAAAAGGAAACCCCTTTAATGAAACAATATAATGCGATCAAGGCGAAACATCCGGGTGCATTATTGCTTTTCCGTGTGGGTGATTTTTATGAAACCTTTGGTGAAGATGCCATAAAAGCCAGTAAAATTCTGGATATTACACTCACCAAAAGAGCCAATGGAGCCGCTTCTCATATTGAATTAGCCGGATTTCCTCATCATGCACTGGATACTTATCTCCCTAAATTGGTAAGGGCTGGAAATCGTGTGGCTATTTGTGATCAACTGGAAGATCCCAAAACAGTAAAGGGCATTGTTAAACGTGGGGTAACTGAACTGGTAACTCCTGGCCTAAACCTGAATGATCATGTTCTTGATAAAAAACACAATAATTTTTTAGCTTCCGTTCATTTTAACGAGGAGCAACTGGGTGTGGCTTTTCTTGATATTTCTACAGGTGAATTTATGACAGCTTGTGGATCAGCATCCTATATCGAAAACCTGCTTCAAAGCTTTAATCCATCTGAAATTATATTCAACAAGAAGTGCAGGGGGAATTTCGAAGCCCTGACCAAAGACCGGTTCAATACCTTTGCTATCGATGACTGGATTTATTCCTATGATTATGGTTATGAAAAACTTATAAACCATTTTAATACCACCACTCTGAAAGGTTTTGGAATTGAAAACCTTACAGAGGGAATAATTGCAGCCGGGGCAATCTTATTTTATTTGGAAGAAACAGAACATAAAGACATCGGCCATGTCAATTCCATAGCCAGAATAGAGGAAGAAAAATATGTATGGCTGGACAGGTTCACAATCAGGAATCTGGAACTTATTCAGGCTCAACAAGAAGGTGGCACCCCATTGATTGAAATAGTTGATCAAACCGCCACTCCTATGGGTGCCAGATTATTGAGAAAATGGATTCTACTTCCGTTAAAAGATAAAAACCAGATAGAAGACCGGTTGAACATTGTAGAAGGGTTGATCAATCAGGAAAAACTTTTCGAAGACATTGTTCAACACCTGAAACAGATAGGTGATCTGGAGCGGTTGGTTTCTAAGGCAGCTGTAGGACGTATTAATCCCCGGGAAATGCAACAACTAAAAAGGGCACTCACACATATTGTGCCTTTAAAAGACCTGTTGTCAAAATCTTCCATCAGCCAATTACAAAAAATGGCCGATCAGATAAATCCCTGTAAACTTCTGCTAGAGAAAATCGAAAGGGAACTGAAAGAAGACCCACCCCTATTGATTAATCAAGGTAATCTAATTAGGGAAGGAATACATGCTGAACTGGATGAACTTAGGGAAATTGCTTATTCCGGTAAGGGTTATTTGTTGCAGATTCAACAACGGGAAATTCAAAAAACCGGAATTTCCTCGTTAAAAGTTGCGTATAACAAGGTATTCGGGTATTATCTGGAGGTGACCAATGCACATAAAGACAAGGCTCCAGCAGAATGGATACGCAAACAAACCTTGGTAAATGCGGAAAGGTATGTTACTGAGGAATTAAAAACGTATGAAGAAAAAATCCTGAATGCGGAAGAACGTATTTCAACCATAGAACAGAAACTTTACCTTGATCTTGTGAAGTTTACTGCTGATTATATCTCTCCTATTCAAGTAAATGCAAGAGTTGTGGCTACATTGGATTGTCTGGTATCCTTTGCCAATTGTAGTCTTCAATACAGTTATACCAAACCAAAGGTTACCGAAGACACTACTATTGATATTAAAAAAGGTCGGCATCCGGTGATTGAGCGGCAATTACCCTTAGGAGAAGCTTATATTCCCAATGATGTTTACCTGGACAATGAAACCCAACAAATCCTGATCATTACCGGGCCCAATATGGCTGGAAAGTCCGCATTGCTAAGGCAAACGGCACTAATTGTATTAATGGCCCAAATGGGTTCTTTTGTTCCTGCCGCGTATGCAAATATCGGGCTTGTAGATAAAGTATTTACCCGGGTTGGAGCTTCTGATAATTTATCGCGTGGTGAATCCACTTTTATGGTGGAAATGACAGAAACCGCCAGTATCATGAACAACTTAAGCGATAGAAGTCTGGCTCTGATGGATGAGATTGGCAGAGGTACGAGTACATATGATGGTATTTCCATTGCGTGGTCTCTTGTGGAATACCTTCATAATCATCCAAAATTTAAAGCTAAAACGCTATTTGCCACACATTACCATGAATTGAATCAACTGGCTAATGATTTTCCCCGAATCAAAAATTATTCTGTATCAGTAAAAGAGGTGGGCGATAAGGTGATATTTCTCCGAAAATTAGTGGAAGGTGGCAGTGAACATAGTTTTGGTATTCATGTGGCACAGATGGCTGGAATGCCCAATCAGATTGTAATCCGTGCCAATGAAATCATGCGGCACCTGGAAAAAGACAAGATCAGCAAAGAAAGTAAAAAAAGGATGAAGGATATTCCCAAAAGTTATCAGTTGAGCCTCTTTGAAGCCGATCCAAGATTTGAAGAAGTAAAAGATATATTGGGTAAAATAGACATCAATACCATTTCGCCGGTGGAATCCCTATTAAAATTAAATGAAGTGATCAGTATACTAAAGGGTAAACAATAAATAGTTTACCCTTTAATTAATACAGTATTACCACCCTTTTTGCTTCTTAAGTTGTGTGATATGTGCCAGATGATGGTTACTGTGCCAGGCATACATACCGATAGTTTCATCCAGCCTTACTTCCCCTCGCTCAGGATGTACAAAGGTTCGTTTTAGGTCTTCAGAAGATAACGACCTCAGCAACAAACCCATCCTGTGATGCAGACCCTTAAGGATTATTAATGAATGTTCTACAGGCACATTGAGACTATCAGGCAGCTCCGCCCACCGATCTTCGAGGTATGCAGTAATTCTGGGGGAATTTTCTGTTACAGTAAGCTTAAAGCGGATTAAACTATTCATATGACTGTCAGCCAAATGGTGAACAACCTACCGAATGGTCCAACCTTCTGGTCGATAACGTGTATCTAATTGTTCATCAGTAAGGCCACTTATTTGTTTGGTTAATCTTTCAGGTAAACTTTCAATTTCTACAATAAATTTGTCAATCACATCCTGAGAAAACTCAGCCGGTTTTACATACTTGCCTATCGGGTATTTTAATGGATCCAATTCCATAATATATAATTTTAGGGATTAATTTTTTTTCTTTTTGACATTTCCGGACAATATCTGTTTGCACCGGTACAACATTTCCCTTTCTCCACACAAAGAAAGAAAAGACTCTCTTTCCAAATCAAGAATATATTGTTCCGACAACTTTTGTCCTTGTTCCACTTCTCCTCCACTTAATATTCTTGCCAGGTGAGTGGCGATTTTTACATCAAAATCTGTCCAGGATCGTTGATTTTTACTACTTTGAACCTTTCCAATCAGTTCCTGATATAAGTACTGTCCTCCAGCTTCTATAGTTAGAATGCCATTGACCTTATAGTTTGCCATCAATTCTGTCATTCGATGTTTTGCTTCGGACAGTTGCCAATGCTTATTCCGGATAATCTGTTTATCATTATCTACATAATTCATTTCCAATCCATGGTAAGCAGAATTGGATATGGTACCTTCGGTGAGATTTATCAGCACTTCCATGTACTTTTCGACTTCAGCTTTCTGGTGCGATAGTTTCCACAACAATGATTTCATGCCACCACCCGCGGGTATTAAACCCGCTCTTGCTTCAGGTAGACCAATATAAGTTTCCGCAACACACAATAGATCGTCACAATGCATGGCCATTTCGCACCCTCCACCCAATGTTAATCCTTTTGGCAGTAGCATGACTGGAACAGGTACATCCCTCAAACGAAGATTGAGCTGTTGAAAATCAACGATATATTTCTCGATGAGTTGATAGTTTTTCTCAATGGCTGCAATAAATACCAATCCAAGATTGACACCCAGTGAAAAATCATTCCCTCTGGAAGTAATCAATAACCCCTTTTGATCTCTATCAGCAACCTCAGTAGCATGAAGTAATCCATAAGCCACTTCTTCATCAATGATATTTCTATAGGATTGTATTTCCAGGTTGATGACATCATCACCCAAATCATATAATGAAACATGGTTATTATGCCATACTACCTGATCTTTGTATGCTGTAGGCGTTATCATTTTTTCAGCACCATAGGCAGGTAAATATGATCCGGAGACATCATAGAACTGCTGTTGTCCTCCTTTTATGTTAAAAAAACTATTTTCTCCGTTGTCAAGCATCTTATAAACCCACGGGTCGGGTTGACAAGCCTGAATTTCCATCCGCTTCACCATGAGCTGCGCATCTAGTAAGTCCCATATTTCAAAAATGCCCAATTCCCAGCCAATAATTTCTTTGAAAACCATTTCAGTTTCATACACGCCACACTCCTTTTTTTCAATCAATTGTGAAATGTATTTGAAAATACCCCTCCAAAATTCCCGATAAAATTGATTTGGTGGTTTGGCCCCATTCAATAACATGGGTAACCTTTTTTTCAGATCCAATGATTTTAACTCTGCGATAGCCCGAATTTTCTTTTTCTTCAATTTCCTGTACCTTCCTTTTAGGGGATCAAACACTAAATTGTTTGCTGAAAAGCAACCGTCAGGTGGCTTAATCAAAAGGTTTAAAAATATAAAAGAATCTTTCTCTTCGGGAATAGATGATTCTGAAAACAAGTGGCTGCTTTTGATATAAAAATTTTCAGCCCCCTCCATATCAATATGTTTTATGATGCCCTTTCCAGACCAGCCAATGATGCTTCCCGTCAGTTGGTTAATTTCTTCAAGATCAAAACATAAATTTAACCCGGTTCGTAAGGCCCATATCTGTACAAAGCATATAAGTCTTTCAGCAAAACCATTTTTTGAACACACAATTGCCTTCTTCCCCAGATATTCTTCACTAAAATCCTGTATTTTTATAATGATAAGTTTATCAGTTTCAGGGATGCTTACCAGTTCCACCAACCCACTTTTTCTGATAGGGTGGAAAAACCTGATTCCGAGAAACTGCCGTCTAATGCTTAAGGGAATAAGATTAATTGGTAAATCGATGGATTGATTGGCTGAGGAAATACTGATCACAGCAGAAGGAGAGATTACATCCTGAATACCCATCAGTAATTCTTTAATTTGATCAACTTCTGAATCAATGGTGAAAATGATCCAATCAAATTCAGATATGGTGGTATGGAATCTGTTCAAGTCGATTTGTGCCAGGTTTTTCTCAAACTGGGGGGATAATAATAAATCTCCGTGATCAGGGACAAAATCGGAAAAAGACCAATCAGGCTCATCTGATAACAGGATCAGATTTATTTCAATTTCGGAATTTGCTAAATATAAAGCAATCGGGGCTGCGATTTTCGACTTGCCCACTACTGCAATCTTTTTGATTTGTTTTTTTATCATAGGATCAACAAAAATATACTAATCATTCATTCTACGAATAACAAACTTAAAGAAATCGCTTCGATTCAACCTATAATTGGTATAGAAGATCATTAGAATCACCCATAAATAGAATGGAAGTCAGAAATATGCACAAAAAAAAGAGAGGAAAATTTCTCCTCTCTCAAATATTAATAGAACTTTATGTTTGATCCTTATGAAAGACCGTAAACTTGCTCTTATTTAAACACAATTTTTGCGATTTTACCCTGAATTTCTGATGCATTAAAATCAGGATCTTCATTTTTACCAGCTTCTATACTTTTAACATAATATTTCATAGCTTCATTTGGTAAACGATTAGCTAAATAATAATCCCCCATTACACTTAAATTATAAGCAGTTTCTTTTATTTCCAGGGATTTTCGTAACCATTCATTGGCTTCGTTAAGGTTCACACCTTTCTTAATACATTTAGAAGCTGATTCAGCATAAGTGTACCAATCATCCGGGGCTGCATTTGATACGGCATCACGGGTTTTTAATGTTACCTTATCTGTTTTTTCTTCATTTGAAGTTACTGGAGAAGCCATTGCTAAACTGGCAAATGAGCCTGTTAATAGTGCAGCAAAAAATACGTTTCTGAGGGAAGTTAAATTTTTCAAGATCTTCATGTGCATTTTCATTTAGTTTAAAAATTTTTTGTTTTGATTTCCATTATTCCAACCGCGTGCCAGTTTCAAGGGAGACGATCATTCTAATTATATTGACGGTTATTTTTCATGAAATACGGTTTAATGCATTACTTTGAGATCAGTGAGTGCAGATAGAGGTGTTCGGATCAGTACACATTTTTGATCGGATATGAACGAAAATAAAATGAAAATAAACAATCTGTTACAGATGAGGTTTGTAAATTAAACCATTAATCAAAACTTCCCATGAAAATTCTAGTACCGACCGACTTTACGGAAATCAGTGAATATGGCTTAAAAGTAGCCAGGGATATTGCTATAAAAAATCAAGCAGAGATTTACCTTGTAAATTATATCCAACCTATCGCAGATGATTTTAAAGCTACAGGTGACACCACCTTACCCAATTTTGAAGAACAAGCATTTATTATTGAACTGACCAAAAAGAACAGTCAATTGATTCATGACCTTGCCCTGAAGTATGGAAATGAAGTCACTATCAAACCGGTAATTGAGGTAGATTATTTTGAAAGTGCTATGGAACACTTCATTAAAGAAAAAGAAATTGATCTGGTGGTGATGGGTACTAGTGGGGAAAGATCATACGAAGAACTTGTATTTGGGAATCATACTGAAAAAATCATAAGGATTTCCAGTTGCCCAGTACTTTCTATAAAACATTACTATAGTGCATTTAATCCAAAATCACTGGTATTAGCTGTTGATTTGGAAACTGAAGGTTCGGTAGAACTCTCGTACTTCAAAAACTTTGCCCAACTTTTTGATGCTACAGTACATTTTGTACATGTAGTAAAGAATAAAAAGAAGATCACACCAGAGCTTACAGCGCAACTTGAAAAAGAAGCACAAACATTTGGCTTCGTTAGCTATACTACTTCTATCGTAGTTGGCAGCAATAAAGAAGAAACACTTGAGGGATTTGCCAAACAGAAAAAAGCTGATTTGATTGGTATTACCACCCGTGCAAAAAACGGCCTTATCAATTTGTTCATGGGAAGTTTGGCTGGAGATTTAGTAAAAGAAAATGAAACCCCCGCATTGACAATGACGGTCAATATGGATAAATCCAATTAAATTCTAGTTACATATTTAAACAGCCATTTATATTTCACCGAGTTTCCAGCTATTGTTGGATGAGAATATTTTTCTAAATTCTACAATCCATTCCTTCATGAGATTGAAAATACTATGTAACAGCCGGACACTTACGGTGCGAGTATATTATCAGCTCTCGTATCCTGCTTCTTCACCCGGGTTTTAAGCTTTTTTTGTTTCTCTACAGATTTTTTCCGACGTGTTTTCCAGGTTTTGGAGGTATCCCTGTTGCCATTGGAGATTTGATTTCTGATGGATTCACTATGCGTGCACCATTCCAAATTGGCACTATTATTATTTTTTAAATTCCCATCCAGGTGAACAACCAATGTCCTTTCTTCTGGCAACACATTGATACAGAAGGATTTAGCCACTTCTTTATGCGGATATACCGTTCTACGTTTGCCATTGTCATCGATTAGATCGAGCATATAATATCCTTGCTGCGGATGGATTCTTTGTTTCATGGGTCTCCCTTTTTTTGAACCCATATAAGAAACAATCGTTCCCAGATTAGACACCCGATATTTTGAAAATCCTTCAATGGGTTTATAAATCTCCTCTATTCTTTCAACTTTGTGAAAGCTTTTCTCCTTACTTGCCTTGCCCATAAATCCTGCAATCCCTTTTACTTGTCTTTTCTTGTTTAATACTTATTCTAATAGATAGGCCTTAACTTAAATGTCCTGCTAAAATAAGAAAAACTATTTATCTTCAAATGAATCCGATCAATAATTTCGATGAATCAGTGAAAAAGACAAACTAAACCTGAAGAAAAGGAAATATTTATGCTCAATCCCAAAAGAAATTCAGGATTTATTAAATTTACGGTCTATAAAACTTTATTTAATATGAATTATATCCGGGTTTTCGTAATTGGCTTTTCTGTATTTACCATATTTTCATGCAATACGAGTACACAAAAAGCTGAAAGCGAAAATTATACAACGATGACTATAAACGATTCACATTCATTTGCAAAGCCTGAAATGGCAATCATTCAACATCTGGACTGGAATGCCAGGGTGGATTTTTCAAAAAAAATTATTACCGGTAAGGCTAAATACCGAATCCGGGCCGATAAAGCAGCTACCGAAATTGTCTTTGACACCAAAGATCTTATGATTGATAGCGTATTAGTGAATGGGGAAGATTCGGATTTTGAATTAGGTCAATTATCAGAACAAGCATATAAAGGAGTTCCACTAACTGTGCCAATTAATTCTGACACTAAAGAGATTGATATCTACTACAAGACGAGTGACCATGCAGCTGCCCTGCAGTGGTTGTCCCCCGAACAAACTACCGACAAGCAACATCCTTTTTTATTCACTCAGTCACAAGCGATTCTGGCCAGAACATGGTTACCGGTACAGGATTCACCGGGAATCAGGTTCACTTATCAGGCAAATGTGCAGGTACCGGCGGGTTTGATGGCTTTGATGAGTGCAGAAAATCCAACACAAATTTCACCTGATGGAAATTATAGTTTTAAAATGGAACAACCTATCCCAGCATATTTAATGGCTTTGGCTGTGGGGGATTTGGTGTATCATCCTATCGGAAACAATACAGGGGTATATGCAGAACCTTCAGTGATTGAAAGTGCCGCCGATGAATTTGCAGATTTGGAAAATATGCTCGAAGCTGCGGAAGATCTTTATGGTGATTACAGATGGGATAAATATGATTTACTTGTGCTTCCCTCCAGTTTTCCATTTGGCGGCATGGAAAACCCAAGGTTGACATTTGTAACTCCCACTATTTTGGCGGGAGACCGTTCTCTTACGGCATTGGTTGCTCATGAATTGGCACATTCCTGGTCAGGTAATCTGGTGACCAACGCCA
>JAEWLI010000226.1 GCA_023393375.1 Bacteroidota bacterium | reverse complement strand
GGGCAGAGTTGCTTTATCAATTGATAATACTGCTGAAAAAATTGAGGGGGCATTTCGGGTGTTTTATAATTTCGGTGAACATAATTTCCACGATGGATTTCACTCCAAAGATTATAACAGAGGGATCACCTTTTATCAAAACCTTAAATTCATTGAGAATAATGTTTTAACGCTTGGAACTGACTTAAAAACATATGGCGGAAAAGCAATAATGCAGGCACAAGTGCCAAAAAACAATATTGATGAAACAATCAATGAGACCGATTTTTATGCATTGATGCAACACACATTTTTTGATGACCTGGATATAAATATAGGGATTAGATATGTCATAAACTCAGAATATGGAAACGTAGCTGTACCCCAATATGGTGCAACATATGCGATCTCTAAAATTTCACGGGTAAAAGCATCAGTAAGCAAGGGTTTCAGAAGTCCTACGCTGGCTAATCTTTTCTTTGCCCCACCTTCCAATGAAGAACTGGAACCAGAAGAAATGTGGAGTTATGAATTGAGCTATTTACAGGAAGTTTCCAACAAACTCACCTTGGAACTGGCCGGATTTATAAATAAAGGTGATAATTTAATCAGGATTCCGGGAGGGCCCCCACCTCAGCAGTATATTAATACCGGTAAATTTGAACATTGGGGGATAGAGTTCCAGGGCGCATATGCCATCACTAAATCCCTGAATTTTTCAACCAATTATAGTTATTTGCATGTGGAAGAACCATTGACGTTTGCACCAAAACATCAATTGAATGCCAGCTTGGATTATTCACTCAAAGGATTAAAATTCATGGCCGAGCTTCAGCAAACTTCCGGATTATACATAGGGGACTTGGGTGGAAATCGAATGGACGTATCAGCATTAACAAAAGAAAATTTTACGTTATTGAATATGCAGATACAATACCCATTTATTAGGTATTTAACCATTTATAGCCGTGTTGAAAACATCTTGGATCAGGAATATATGCTCAACAAAGGATATCCCATGCCGGGTATTAGCATGCGGGTAGGGGCAAAATTCAGGTGGTAAGGTTGTTTTTGTGAAGGAAAGGTTTAATAATTAGATTACTCAGCAATAATTACTTTTATTATGGGTAAACATATCTTTTAATACTCCAAGAGCATCAGGAGAAACTTCAAGTGTTAGGAGAAAGACTTGAATATTGCTATTTTTATTAATAAATCGGAAAAATAGGATGGAACCAGATATAAGATGGGAACAGAGATTCACAAATTTTGTTAAAGCTTTACACAAGCTTTCTCAAGCAATCGAATATATCAGGAATAATTTTATGAAAGAAAGTGAATCTACTGAGGATAGCTACGTATTGGATGAAATGATCAAGGAAGGTTTGATTCAGCGTTTTGAGTATACCCATGAGCTGGCTTGGAATGTGATGAAGGATTACGCTGCTTACCAAGGCAATGCGGGTGTAGGAGGTAGTAGAGATGCAAGCAGAGAAGCATTTCAGTTAAATTTAATATCGGATGGCAGTGTGTGGATGGATATGATTGGTAGTAGAAACAAAACAACACATACTTACAATGAAGAAACAGCTGATGAGATCTATTATAAAATTATCGATGATTATTACCCGGCATTTTTAGATTTTCAGAAGAATATGGATACAAGAAGAAGTAGAAACATAGACCAAAATATTTAACATGGGTGGTTTAGGGCTAACAAATGAGGAAATCTTAAACATCAAGGCAGTCTTCGAAAAATATCAGGAAATTGAAGAAGTGTTAGTTTATGGTTCCAGATCAATGGGTAATTACAAACCATCATCAGACATAGATCTAACCATAAAAGGAAAGGGAATAGGTTTAAGCTTACAAATTAAAATTGAGTTCGATTTAGATGATTTGATGTTACCCTATAAATTTGATATCACAATCTACGAAAAAATATCCAACCCGGAATTTCTTGACCATATCAATAGAGTAGGTAAGACCATATACAAAAGGGAAAAAAACAAACAAGCTAACGTGTCAAAAGTAAAATGAGGCACTAAACCTTCAACGGATCTCTCTCGCTGCATCAAAAAGAAAATTACTATTTTTCTAAAACATTCCAACAGTTATTCATTTTATAATATTATTTAGTTCAAATACATTGACACATCATAGTTATACAAGTATAAATAAATTTTTTCATGAAAAAAGATATTGAAATCTGGCCAGGGCAGCCCTATCCATTGGGTGCTACATGGGACGGAAACGGAGTAAATTTTGCGTTGTTTGCCGATAATGCTACGGGAGTCGAATTGTGTTTATTCGATAAACCTACAGATAAAAAGGAGTCTCACAGAATAAAAATGAAGGAAAGTACTCATCAGGAATGGCATGCTTACCTACCTGATATTAAGCCAGGGCAATTATATGGATATCGTGTATATGGAGAATATGATCCTTTAAATGGTCACAGGTACAATCCAAATAAATTATTGATAGACCCTTATGCCAAAGCTATTGCCGGAATCATTAAATGGGATGATGCGATGTTTGGTTATAAAATGGGACATCCTGAAGGGGATTTGGTAATGGACAAAAAGGACAGTGCCCCTTTCACGCCAAAATCTGTTTTGGTAGATACATCCTTCGATTGGGAAAATGATACCCCTCTGAAAATCCCCTATCATAAAACAATTATTTATGAACTCCATGTCAAAGGTTTTACTTACCTGCATCCAGATATTCCAAAGAATGAAAGGGGCACTTATAAAGCATTAGGCAACCCAATCATGATCAACTATTTAAAGTCATTGGGAATTACGGCAGTGGAATTGATGCCGATCCATCATTTTGCCACTGACCGGCATTTGGATGAAAAAAACCTGGTCAATTACTGGGGTTACAACACCCTTGGCTTTTTTGCCCCTGATGCACGATATTCCAGCAGTGGCATTCGAGGAGAACAGGTGCACGAATTTAAAGAAATGGTCAAGGCTTTACATAAAGAGGGTATTGAAGTGATTTTGGATGTGGTATACAACCATACGGCAGAAGGTAATCATATGGGGCCTACCATTTCATTTAAAGGTATTGACAATTCCGCTTATTACCGTTTAGTACATGACAACTCAAGGTACTATATGGATTATACAGGCACTGGTAACACATTAAATATGATGCATCCCAATACCTTAAGACTGATCATGGATAGTTTGAGATATTGGATTACAGAAATGCATGTGGATGGGTTCCGGTTCGATCTGGCATCAGCTTTAGCAAGAGAGCTCCATGAAGTGGATAGGTTGGGTGCATTTTTTGACATCATCCATCAAGATCCGATTATTTCCCAGGTGAAGTTAATTGCTGAACCATGGGATGTGGGTGAAGGAGGTTATCAGGTTGGGAAATTTCCTCCCGGCTGGGCTGAATGGAATGGCTTATACAGAGATTGTATCCGGGATTACTGGAAGGGAGCTGACAGGATGTTAGGTGAATTTGGATACAGGATAGCAGGAAGTGCCGATCTTTATGCCGACGATTGGAGAAAGCCCACCGCCAGCATCAATTTTGTTACAGCCCACGATGGATTTACACTGAATGATTTGGTCTCCTATAACGAAAAACATAACGAAGCCAATGGTGAGGATAATAAGGACGGTTCTAATGATGATCGTTCCTGGAACTGTGGGCATGAAGGTCCAACTGACGATGAGGAAATCAATCGGTTGAGAAATCGTCAGAAAAGAAATTTCTTAACCACATTATTTCTCTCTCAGGGGGTACCTATGTTGGTGATGGGTGATGAATTTGGAAGAACACAGTTGGGAAATAATAATGCTTACTGTCAGGACAATGAAATTTCCTGGGTTAATTGGGAAACTATTGATACCCAGCTACTTGAGTTTACTAGAAAATTGATCAAAATTCAAAAAAATCACCCCTCTTTCTGTCGTCGGAAGTGGTTTCAAGGTCAACCTATCAAAGGTCATGGCGTAACAGATATCGCCTGGATGCTTCCAGAAGGAATTGAGATGGAAGAAAAACATTGGGATGAAAGTCATGCCAAATCATTGGCAATGTTTCTTCATGGTAAAGGTATACGATCTACTGATCCTCAAGGAAAGCAGATTGTAGACGATTCTTTTTATGTTATTTTTAATGCTCACTATGAGCAAGTGGTCTATACGATGCCCGACAAACAATATGGCGATAACTGGGTAAAAGTGTTGGATACCAATGATCCTGAACATACTGACAAAGAAATAACCTTTAAAGCAAATTCAAATTTGATTATTGAAGGCAGGTCAGTGGTGGTATTGTGTTGTAAATTATAAAATTTGATTAGGTGTTATAAATAATTCCCAAACGCTCTTCTTAAGGAGCTTTTGGGGATTATACCCTATCCATCTGTTGTAGTTCTTCCTTTTTCCCTTTAGGTAATCCTTCCACTACCAGTTGGTAAGAGTCATCAATCCATTTACAGATGAGTGAATCTGGTATGGAACCATCCATGGCAACAGTATTCCAATGTTTTTTATTCATATGATAACCCGGCTGAACTGCCGGATATTCTTCTCTTAACAATGGAGCTTTTTCAGGGTCACATTTCAAATTAACACTTTCAAATAAGGACAAATCGGTTAACGCAAACATTTTGCCCATCACTTTATAAACAAGTGTATCCTCACCAAAAGGAAACTCTTCTGTAACTCCTTGTTTCGACAAACAATAATCTCTGAATATTTCTATGTTCATGAAAGAATGATTTCAGATTTTAAAACATATGTTTACTTATCAAATAGAGAACACCTGCCAAAAATATCACGATTGATATTTTATTGATGGTATGCATGGCCCTGATGTTGAAATTATTTGGTCGATCAGGATCTTTTTTTCTGAAAAAATAGGTGAATACCTCCTTGAAGTCAAAATATTTTGGATCTTTTTTGGTTTCTGTCATCTTGATTTATTCATTGATTACTTCCTAAAACGCATTTAGGAAGTTTGCGGTTGACTAAATTGAAAATAAAATCTTAGTTTATCTTCGTTATCTTTACACAATATTAATGTTGTATCAAATGAATTTTTTAGCCCATGCTTTTTTGTCAGGAGATGATCCGGAAATGTTGGTAGGTAATTTCATGGGTGACTTTGTGAAAGGAAAACAGTTTGAAAATTATCCAGACGCCATTTCCAAAGGCATATTGCTACACAGGGAGATTGACTACTATACTGACAATCATCCCTTGGTTGAACAAAGTAAAATCAAACTCCGCCCAAACTTTGGCCATTATGCACCAGTAGTTGTGGATATATTTTATGATCACCTGCTCGTTAACAACTGGCACCTTTATTCTTCCATAGCTGTTCAAAAGTTCATTTCCAATGTGTATAATATTGTCGATCAGCATTTCGAAATCCTTCCGGAACGTTTGCAAATGATTTTCCCCAATATTAAAAATAATAACTGGCTATATCACTATGGCTATTTTGAGGGTGTAAAAAGATCTCTTGCTGGGATGTCCCGACGATCCCGTTTTCAACCTGAGCTTCAAAGGGCTATTGTGGAACTGGAAAATTTTTATCAGGACTTTACCAATGAATTTAATGGCTTTTTCCCTGATGTAATTGCTTTTGTAAAATCATATCTGGAGAACAAAAGGTAATTTCCGCGACTATTGTCTTTACGATAACATTTAAAATTCGACCATGTTGACTTTATATAAAGTACTATATTGTTGAACTTTAAAATGAGAAGATGATGAAAGATCGCATAACATTAATATCGGGTATAATAATCTTAACCCTTTTGGTTATTAATTCGTGTAGCCCAACTACCCGTGTGACGGGCACTTGGGAAAATCCTGAAATTGATCGGTCAGATTTTACCAATGTTCTTGTGGCCGCAATGACAGAAAATGTAAATGTTCGTCAACAAGTTGAGGATGTGGTGGCTCAACAACTTGAAAAACAGGGAATACACACATCCAAATCTATGGACATTTTTCCTCCTGACATCCATGAAAATTTAATGGAGAAAGATGATTTACTTGAAACCATCCGCAATAATGGGCATGATGCTGTTCTTACGATAACGCTCATTGATGAACAAACGGAGACACGGTATGTGCCAGGGAATGTTTCCTATTCTCCCACACATCGTTTTGGGTATTACAGAAGTTTTTGGGGTTATTATTCTCATTGGCACCCAAGAGTGTATGAGCCCGGGTACTATGCAGAAGATAAGATTTATTTTATAGAAACCAATTTGTATGACCTTGAATCGGAGAATCTGGTATGGTCAGCGCAATCAGAAACTGTGAATCCACAGTCGCTACAAACCTTTTCCGAACAATTTGCCTCTTCTATTATAGAGGAATTATCGGATACGGGGGTTTTGACTGCTGATAATAGAGAATAGTCGATATTTATAAGGGGTTTTGGAATTTTTCTTTAAAATATTTGTTTACACTTTGGGCAATAGATTGTAAATCGACATCTTGATAATAATTGCCTCAATCAAAGAAAATAATTAATTTTTTACTAACTTTGCAGCTAAATTTTAAAAATACACATTTTGAGTAAATTTTCAGAGCTGGGAGTATCTGCTCCCTTAATCAAATCCCTTGATGAATTGGGGTTTGAAAACCCCACAGACATTCAGGAACAAGCCTTACCCATTTTATCAAAAGCAAATGTTGATTTCATTGGGTTGGCACACACTGGTACAGGGAAAACAGCGGCATTTGGGTTACCGTTGTTGGATATCATAAAAACTGATGTACCAGCAGTACAGGTGTTGATTTTAGCACCTACAAGGGAATTGGGCCAGCAAATTGCTGCTCAACTGAACGACTATGGAAAATATGTGCGTCAATTGAACGTACAGGTCGTATATGGCGGACAGCCTATACAAAGACAGATAAAAGATTTGAGGAGAACACCTCAGATCCTGGTGGCTACTCCCGGTAGGTTGATTGACCTTTTGGGCAGGAAAGCAATAAAATTAAATCATGTGCGGTACCTGGTGCTCGACGAAGCTGATGAAATGCTGAACATGGGATTTAAAGAAAGCATTGACAAAATTTTATCAAAAACTCCGGCTGACAAGTACACTTGGTTGTTTTCAGCTACTATGTCCAACGATATTCGGTCCATAGTAAAAGAATACATGAACGATCCTGTGGAAATCAAAGCAGAATCCAGCGGTGTAATCAATCAGAATATTAAGCACCATTATATTGTTACCAAAAGTAATGATAAATTGGACACCTTAAAGAAAATGATCGATCTGGTTCCGGAAATGGCAGGAGTAATCTTTTGTCGTACCAAAAGAGATACCAGGGATCTGGCTGATGAATTATTTGAAGCAGGATATCCGATTGATGCCATTCATGGCGACCTCACTCAAAAACAACGCGATTATGTAATGCGGCGTTTCAAGGAAGGTAAGATTAAATTAATTACAGCTACTGATGTGGTGGCCCGAGGCATTGATGTAAAAGATTTGACACATGTTATCCATTACCAATTGCCTGATGATCTGGAATACTACACCCATAGAAGTGGTAGAACAGCCAGAGCGGGCAAAGAGGGTAAATCAATAGCACTGATTACCAAAGGAGAGATTAGAAGGATAAAGTCCTTGGAACACACCTTGAAAATCGATATTCAAAAGCTTGATGAAACACTTACTGTAGTAGAAGAATCAGCTGAAGACAGGAATATTTCAGGAACCTCTAAATATGGCCGGGACAGAAAAAATGATCGGGAGAGAAGGGGAGACAGAGATCGCAGGAGCGATCGCGACAGAGGTGGTGATCGTGAGAGAAGAAGGGATAGGTCAGAAAGAAGTTTCGACAGACCTAGAGAAAGGTCAGAAAGAAGCAGCGATGGGCCGAGAGAAAGGTCAGAAAGAAATTTTGACAAACCGAGGGAAAGGTCAGAAAGAAGTTTCGATAAGCCAAGAGAAAGATCAGAAAGTTTTCAGGGTCGTGTAGATAAAAGGTCAGGAGACAAAAAGCCTTTTGTTAAGAACAGGACTCCCGAACCAGGAAGACAAAGGTTTTTTATCAATATTGGTAAAGTAGACGATGTAAGCAAAACTGAATTACTCCAGTTTTTGTGCAACCAAGCCCGATTGACAAAGGACAATGTTCAAAAAATTGAAATGTTCGACAAACATTCCATTTTTGAGGTGAATCACCATACTGCCAATACGATACCCAAATTCTTCAAAGGTATGGAAATCGATGGCCGTGCTTTAAGGGTTAACGAAGACTAGATCTATTATATTAAATAATTTCAGGCAGCTGCCAAAAGTTCATCTTTCGGCAGCTGTTTTTTTTTTAACAATTATAATTAAAAATTATAATTGTTATATTTACACCAATACATTAAATGTATTAACCTACATTGAAAATCCGTTAAAATTAGCCAACATTTAAGCTGCCAATTCAATAATATTAAAAAAATTCTTTATTCTTAATAATATTTTCAAGTTGTTTTGTATATATTTGCTTAGTGTTTGTAATACACTATACAAATAAGGCTAATGATCGAACACAAAATACTGCCCAACGTATCTATAGACTGCGTCATATTTGGTTTTGATTTTGAAACCCTTAATGTACTATTGGTCGAAAGAAAGCTTGAGCTCCCTGATAGTAATATTGTCATCTCCGATTATACCCTTACTGGATATCATATCTATGAAGATGAAGAACTTGATACAGCAGCTGTACGAATACTGAAATCACTTACCGGCCTGGAAAATATTTATCTTCAGCAATTCTATGCATTCGGAGGCTTGCAAAGAGTTGCATCAGAAAAAGACCAGTTATGGCTGAAACATATCAATCAGGGTTTTTCAGACAGGATTATTACCATAGGTTATTATTCATTGATTGATAGTACCCAATTTACGATTTCCAGGACGGAAAAGAATGTCCAATGGTTTCCTATTGACCAATTGCCAGAAATGGAGTTTGCGTTCGACCATAAAGAGATCCTTGAAAAAGCTCTGGACGCATTACGGCAAAAAATACGCATTGAACCTGTAGTATTCGAATTATTACCTGAACGGTTCACACTTACCCAACTACAGAAATTATACGAATCCATACTGGGGATTCGGTTTGACAAAAGAAATTTTAGAAAGAAACTCAATCAAATGCCATTTATAGTACCGTTGAACGAAAAGCAAAAGGGTGTGTCGCATAAACCTGCCCAATTGTTTATGTTCAGTATGGATATATTTCAGAAGACCAGAAAAAGTGCCAATGGTCTGGTGTTTTGAGTTCGAAAGATTTTAATATAGGTAATTGAAAAACTTAAAATTATGAAAATTCATGTCATTGATGTGCTGATCATTTGCGCATATCTTTTGGGTGTTGTACTGATCGGGTTATATTTTAAAAAGCAGGCCGAGAAAAATAAAAATTCTTATTTATTGGGCGGAAATAAGCTGCCCTGGTATTTATTGGGTTTGTCGAATGCTTCCGGCATGTTTGATATCTCCGGTACTATGTGGCTGGTATCTATTGGTTTTTTGTATGGATTAAAAAGCATTTGGCTGCCGTGGATGTGGCCTGTTTTTAACCAGATCTTTCTGATGGTATACCTATCAGCATGGATCAGAAAATCCAACGTTACCACCGGGGCTGAATGGATGCGTACTCGTTTTGGTACCAGGCGAGGTGCTGAGTTGTCACTGGCAATTGTGGTAGTATTCGCAATTTTCCTCTGTTTGGGAATGTTAGCGTATGGTTTTGTAGGACTTGGTAGATTTCTTGAAATATTCTTCCCCTGGAGTGTAGTCTCCCAATATGTGCCGTTTGATGTGCCAACTGAACACGTCCATAACTTTTATGCAATTATCTTTACTGCTTTTGCTGTATTCTATACTGTTTTAGGAGGGATGGTCAGTATCGTTTGGGCAGATTTGGTCCAATATATACTCATGACAATTGCTTCTGTGGTGATTGCTTTTATGGCTATGAATGCCCTTACTGAGTCTGCATTGATTGTTCCGGATGGTTGGAAAACACCTTTCTTTGGTACTCACCTTACCATTGATTGGAGCGGCATACTTGATCAGGCCAATGTTGCCATAACGGAGCACGGTTATTCATTTTTTAGCTTCATCTTTGGAATGATGGTATTAAAAGGAGTGTTGGTGAGTGCCGCCGGACCAGCACCCAATTATGATATGCAGAAAATCCTTGCCACAAAGAGTCCTGTTGAAGCGGCCAAAATGAGTGGTTTTGTTTCTGTAGTGCTTAATCCTGTCAGGTACCTGATGATCACCGGATTTGTGGTATTGGCCATTGTCTTTTTTGATAAGCTTAATATCATGGCTGGCGACAAAATGGATTTTGAACAAATATTGCCAGCGACAATCAGTGAATTCGTTCCGGTAGGTTTGCTGGGTATCATTTTGGCCGGTTTGATCGCAGCTTTTATGGGAACTTTCTCTGGTACGCTGAATGCAGCTCAGGCATATATGATCAATGATATTTATCTGAAATATATCCAACCTAACCCGTCTCAGAATCAATTAAAATGGGCATCATATTTGGTTGGGATTGCCATTGTTCTGATCAGCATAGTGATTGGGGCATTTGCCACCAACATCAATAGTATCCTTCAATGGATCGTATCGGGTATTTACGGTGGTTTTATCGCAGCCAACGTATTGAAATGGTACTGGTGGCGATTTAATGGCCATGGTTATTTCTGGGGAATGGTATTAGGTCTTGTTGCTGCCATGTTGTTCCCAAGAATCCTCCCACCGCTTTTTCCAAATGTGGCCGAACAAATCATTTTACTATATTTCTTCCCTCTTTTGTTAGCGGTATCTCTTACCGGTTGTTTACTGGGTACATTCTTAAGCAAACCTACCGATGAAGAAACGTTAAAGTCTTTTTATAAGACCATAAGGCCATGGGGTTTCTGGAAACCTATCCATGATAAAGTTGTTGCTGAAGACCCAAGTTTTCAAAAAAACAAGAACTTCAAACGTGATATGTTCAATGTGGTGATTGGTACCATTTGGCAAACGGCTATAGTGGCATTACCAATTTATCTGATCATCATGGAGTGGGGCTCATTATCAATTACAGTAGCCATAGTTGTCATTTGTTCATTCATCATGAAAAAAACCTGGTGGGACAATTTACACGAGTTTAATGAAACCGGGTACGATGAGGTAAAACCAACAGAAAAAGTATTATTTAAGTAAGTCTACCCATAGTTTTTCTCTAAAGAATACAAGTGGCAGTACTATATTTTTAATAAGTGTAAAAATTACAATAAGATAAGAATAAAAAACTAAAAATCAATGAAATTCGGATATTTTAATGACCAAAATAGGGAATACGTAATTACCACGCCTCGAACACCATATCCATGGATCAATTACCTGGGAAATGAAGCCTTTTTTTCAATTATTTCTAATACTGCAGGTGGTTATAGTTTTTACAGGGATGCCCGGTTAAGAAGGATTACCCGTTACCGATATAATAATGTTCCGGTTGATGATGGTGGTAAATATTTTTATATCAACGATGGGGGGGATGTTTGGTCTCCGGGTTGGAAGCCGGTAAAGAAAGACCTGGACAATTACTCTTGCCGGCATGGCTTGGGTTATTCCATTATTTCCGGTGAACGTAATCAGTTGGTCACCGAAATTTTATACATGGTTCCGATTGGTCATCAATGTGAAATCCAGAAAGTAACGATCACCAACAAGAGTAATCAATTAAAAAAGGTGAAACTGTTCTCATTTGTGGAATGGTGCCTCTGGAATGCGCAGGATGATATGACCAACTTTCAACGAAATTTTTCTACCGGAGAAGTTGAAATAGACGGAAGTGCATTATATCACAAAACTGAATATCGTGAAAGGCGAAATCATTATGCTTTTTATTCTGTGAATCAAACTATTCAGGGGTTTGACACTGATCGGGAATCTTTTCTGGGACTATACAACGGTTTCCATGAACCCCAAACCGTATTGGCTGGCAAACCTAATAATTCAGTTGCACACGGGTGGTCACCAATAGCTTCCCACTACCTGGAAATTGATTTGAAACCAGGAGAATCAAAAGATCTGATTTTTGTACTCGGTTATATAGAAAATGAACAGGAAGAAAAATTTGCGGCTCCTAAAGTCATTAATAAAAAGAAGGCAAATGCCATGATCAATGCATTTACCACTGTAGAAGCTGTTGATAAAGCATTTCAACAGTTGAAAAGCTATTGGGATGAACGATTATCCATTTATCAATTGGAAACCAGTGACGAAAAACTTAACCGAATGGTTAATATTTGGAACCCATACCAATGTATGATCACTTACCTCTTTTCCCGCAGTGCTTCTTTTTTTGAATCTGGTATTGGCAGGGGAATGGGCTTCAGGGATTCCAACCAGGACTTGATTGGATTTGTACACATGAATCCAGAGCGTACAAAAGAACGGCTTTTGGATATTGCAGCGACACAAAAAGAGGATGGAAGTGCTTATCACCAATATCAACCATTGACCAAAAAAGGCAATAATGAAATTGGTGGTGATTTTAATGATGATCCGATGTGGCTGGTTTTGGGAGTTTCTGCTTACATAAAGGAAACCGGTGATTGGTCTATCCTTGAAGAGCAGGTTCCATTCGACAATGATGAAAATAATAAAGCATCGATGTTCGAACACCTAAACCGTTCCTTCAACCATGTGGTAAATCATTTGGGTGAACACCAATTACCATTGATCGGTCGTGCTGATTGGAATGATTGTTTGAACCTGAATTGTTTTTCAAATAATCCGGATGAGTCATTCCAGACTACCACCAATAAAACAGACGGAGGGGCGGAATCTGTGATGATAGCCGGCATGTTCGTCTTGTATGGAGAAGAATTTATCAGAATTTGCAATTTAACAGGCAAACAAGAATTAGCAAAAGAAGCCCAAAAACATGTAGAAAACATGAAAAAAGCCATAGATCAGCATGGATGGGATGGTGAGTGGTTTGTTCGCGCATATGATTACTACGGCAAGAAAATAGGTAGTAACGAATGTGAAGAAGGAAAGATTTTTATAGAATCTCAGGGATTTTGTATAATGGCAGGAATTGGTGTAGAAGATGGTAGGGCAAAAAAAGCACTACAGTCTGTAAATGAACGGTTAGCCTGCGAATATGGGATTGTCTTGAATAATCCTGCTTTCACCAGATATTATATAGAAATGGGTGAAATTTCTACCTATCCGGAAGGTTATAAAGAGAATGCAGGTATTTTCTGCCACAACAATCCGTGGATTATGATCAGTGAAACAAAAGTTGGCAATGGAGACCAGGCCTTTGATTATTATAAACGTATTACACCAGCTTATCTTGAAGATATCAGTGATCTTCACAAAACTGAACCATATGTGTATTCCCAGATGATTGCCGGTAAAGATGCTTTTAAACCAGGAGAGGCAAAAAACAGCTGGCTAACCGGAACCGCTGCCTGGAACTACTATGCCATTAGTCAACACATTTTGGGTATCAAGCCTGAATATGATGGTTTGGTGGTTGATCCATGTATTCCTAAGGAATGGGACGGTTTTAACATTACCCGTAAATTCAGAGGAGCTACGTATCGGATCAAAATTTCCAATCCTAACCATGTATCATCTGGAGTAAAGCAATTATTGGTAAATGGAGAAAAAATGGAAAATAATAAAATTCCAATATACCCCAATGGAAGTATTCAATCTGTTGAGGTAATTTTAGGTTAAATAAAGTTTTAAGTATAATATCTATATATTTGATGACTCTTAACAATAAAATCATGAAAAGTCTTTTTTATCCATCCCTTCTGTTATCTTTTTTAATATATGGTTGTGGGCCTGGTACTAATATGTTGGAATATGAACAAATTCAGGTAAATGAGGGTATATTTGTCAATCAGGTTGGCTTTTGCCCGCAGCATGTAAAACATGCTGTAGTACCATCTAATATGTCGGCATTCAGTATCAGAAATGCATCGACAGGTAAACTGGTATTAAGTGGTGAGTCAAGTGAACCTGCTTATTGGGAATTTTCAGGTGATACTGTGGCAATAATAGATTTTTCGACATTAACCGAACCGGGTGTGTATTTCATTACAGATAAGAATGAAACCTTTCGATCACATACCTTTCAAATAGCTGAAAATATATTTGAAGATGTTGCTAAAGCATCGTTAAAAGCGTTTTATTTTAACAGGACCTACATGCCGATTGAGGAAACATATGGTGGTAAATGGTCACGTCCGGGTGGCCATCCTGACACTGTGGTGTATATTCATGAATCTGCAGCTTCTGAAAACCGAAAAGAGGGGGATATCATTTCTTCTCCTTATGGATGGTATGATGCCGGGGATTATAACAAATACATTGTGAATTCTGGCATTTCAACTTGGGCACTGCTTTCCTTTTATGAAGCATTTCCTGAAAACGCAGCATCTATTGAAATAAATATTCCTGAAAGTGGAAATGATATTCCTGACCTATTGGATGAAGCACTTTTCAACCTGAAATGGGTTATTACCATGCAGGATGAGGATGGTGGGGTATATCACAAACTTACCAACAAAGAATTTGGTGATTTTGAAATGCCACATGAAGCTACAGCACCTCGTTATGTAGTTCAGAAGACCACAGCAGCTACCCTCGATTTTGCAGCCATGATGGCTCAGTCAGCACGAATCTATCGAAAATATTTGCCAGATTTTGCAAATAGCTGCTTGGAAGCTTCCAGAAAAGCAATTGAATGGGCAAAACTTAACCCTGGTGTGATTTATAATCAACCTGCTGATATTCATACTGGAGCTTATGGTGATGATAAGGTACTGGACGAGTTTGTATGGGCAGGCCTGGAAATGTATATTACTACTCATGATCCTAAATATTTGGAAGACATTGACATACACGATCTGGTGGTGGATATGCCACAGTGGGCGGATGTAAATTCTTTGGGAATAATATCACTGGCTTTGCACGAAGAATCTCTTTCTGATCAATCTAAAATTGCCCAACAATTGGTAATTCGATTTGCTGATGAATTACAGGAAAAATATGAAAATTCCCCTTTCAAGGTTAGTTTGGATTTCTTCAGATGGGGAAGCAATAGTGATGTCGCATTGCAGGGAATATTCAAGTTATTGGCGTACCGTTTTACTGAAGATGAAAAATACCTGAACAGTGCGATAGGGGATCTTGATTATATTTTAGGAAAAAATCCAACCGGTTATAGTTATGTAACTGGGTTTGGTCATAAAAGTCCATTGTTCATACACCACAGACCATCAGGTGCTGATGGAATCGATGAACCTGTTCCTGGATTTTTAGCCGGTGGACCAAATCTTGCAGCTTTACTCGACTGTGGTCCGAATGTAGAAAGAAGTCAATATCCCGCTAAATCTTTTGTGGATCTGGAATGCAGTTATTCTACCAATGAAATAGCAATCAATTGGAATGCACCGTTGTTTTATCTGGCAGCAGGGATCAATCAATTATGCAATGAATAAATGACAATGAGAGTGTTTATACCCTTTAAGTCAAGCATGAGGACTTAAAGATGTATGATAAAATGACCCATATTCTCGGAAATTTAATTTTTTATGCATAGATTTAAACTTGTTCGGAGTTTATAACGCATTTTTTTATCCTATATCTAATAGAGTTGTTGTTTTTTTATTCTAAATCAATTTTTAATATTAATTAAAATGGAAAAACTACTTATGCCAAAAGGCAACCGTCGTAATTTTATAAAACAATTCTCACTTTCTCTAGGAGCTATGGCTGTATCACCCTCACTCATGGCACATTCAGAGTACAATGCTAAAATGTTTTTTGATATATCACTCGCCCAGTGGTCATTACATAGAAAAATCAGAGAAGGAAATCTGGACAATCTCGATTTTGCCTGGTACTCAAAAAATAAATTTGGTATTGAAGCGGTAGAATACGTCAATCAGTTTTTTGGCGATAAAGCAAATGACAAGTCATATCTGAGTGAAATGAAAACAAGGGCTAAAGACAACGGCGTTAAAAACTTGTTGATCATGATTGACAGGGAAGGTGATCTTGGTGATGCTGACGCAAACAAAAGAAAACAAGCAGTTGAGAATCATTACAAATGGGTGGAGGCGGCAAAATTTTTGGGTTGTCATTCCATTAGGGTAAATGCTGGTGGAGAGGGAAGTAAGGAAGAATTGATGAAAGCCGTGGTAGAAAGTTTACGTACATTGAGTGAATTTGCGGCTGATTATAAAATAAATGTCCTTGTTGAAAACCATGGTGGTTATTCTTCAGATGGTGCCTGGCTAGCTGAAACCATCAATAAAGTCGGTTTAAAAAATTGTGGCACATTACCAGATTTTGGAAATTTCGTAGTTGATAGGAGCAATGATATCGAGTATGATAAATACCAAGGTGTGAAAGAATTAATGCCATTTGCTAAAGGTGTAAGTGCCAAATGTTACGACTTTTCTAACGATGGTCGTGAAACCACCATTGATTTTGAAAAAATGCTGAAAATAGTAAAAGAAGCCAAATACAAGGGATATATCGGGATTGAATACGAAGGAAATAGGATGTCAGAAGATGAAGGCATTATGGCTTGTAAAAAATTGTTGATGGATATTGGAAGCAAACTTTAATAAATGATGAAACATATAGTATATTCTAATAAACAATTAACTTTCTTAGTTATTTTACGGATGGCCATAGGATGGTACATCCTTTATCAGGGTTTAGTGAAATATTTCGATCCTTTTTGGTCCGCAGAATCATTTTTATTAAACAGCACATGGATATTTTCGGGACTATTTATCGCGATGGCAGAATCCCCATTTTGGTTGAAGGTAGTAGATTTTCTCAATATTTATGGTCAATTGGCAATTGGACTGGGTTTGATCCTCGGATTATTTACCAAAGCAGCTACTATTGCAGCCTTGATAATGATTTCTTTATTTTACCTGGCTTATCCTCCACTAGCCAGCTATGCACCTCAGGGTGTGGAAGTGATTATAAATCCTTTGCTGATCATCATTTTTTCTTTATTTGTACTGCTGGTTTTTCCTACAGGTACAATAATTGGAATAGATCGATTAATTGCAAAAAAAACATCAAAAAAACGAAGTAAAGTATTATCAGTGTCTTAAATAATTATGGAAGATAATAAAAATTACACCGATGAGAACGGTTCTTCCGGAATCAACCGGAGGGATTTGATAAAAGGACTTGCAGGAATACCAGTATTGGGTGCGCTTTGGTACAGTGCATGGCAAAAGGATGCCTTTGCAAAATCATATGAAAAGGAATATGCCAACATACTAGGTGTTCAATCTGCTCCACCACCACCTTCCGGATCAATGGAGGGTGATGTGTTGAAGCTGGGAATAATAGGAGTAGGTATAAGGGGTGAACAACTTATGAGAGCCGCCGGATATGCCACACCGGAATGGTTACAGGAAATGAAAGAAAATGCTGCCAACAACAAACACGATTTGAGATATCAGACATTTTTAGAGCAGGAAAAACTCAATGTCCGGTTTACCGCAATAGCTGATGTATATGAAAAAAACCTTCAGAAGGGCGTTAGGGCAGCTACTACCGAAGATAATAAACCAAAGACGTACATTGATTATCAGGATTTGCTGGCCGACCCAAATGTTGATGCCGTAATAATTGCAACACCTGATCATTTGCATGCACAACAAGCAATTGATACCACAAAAGCTGGAAAACATGTATACGTTGAAAAATGTATGACCCATACCATCTCTGAAACTTATCAATTGGAAGAAGCAGTTAAATCATCAAAAATTGTATTTCAGGTAGGTCATCAGCATCGGCAAACAGAAAGCTTTCTGACTGCACAAAATATCATCGAACAAAATCTGTTGGGCCACATTAATTTGGTGCAGGCATGTACCAACAGAAATGATGATAATGGTGCCTGGCAATATCATATTGATGAAGATGCTGGGCTAGGAAATATTGACTGGCAAAGATTTTTGGGCCCAGCACCACAAATTCCATTTAATGCCGAACATTTTTTCAGGTGGAGAAAATGGTGGGCATATGGTACCGGTCTTAGTGGTGACTTGCTTACCCATGATTATGATCGTATCAATTGTATCCTTAAAATGGGTATCCCAACGAAGGTAACAGCTTCCGGAGGGATTTATACCCATATAGATGGACGCGAAGTGCCTGATGTGATGCAGATTTCTATGGAATTCCCAGATTTCTATAAAGGATCGAGTCAGAATAAAGGAAAGGAGAAAGGGATGACATTTCTTTATAGTGCCAGCCTGGGCAATCAATTTCATCGGCCCACTCTTCTGATGGGTCACGATGCCACAATGGAACTGGCGTCAGGACTTACATTATTTCCAGACCCACGATCCACTAAATATAAAAATTATCTTGACGACGGCACTTTTAGTGCCGATAAACCGATCTATACCTATGTACCAGGCAATAGAAATGTAGACGGCGTAACATCAGCTACTGCAAAATATTTTGCTGATAAAGGATTGTTATATACGTATAGGGGAGGTAAACAAGTCGACTCTACTCATTTACATGTGAGAGAATGGTTAAGTTGCATCAGGCATGGCGATCAACCTAGTTGCGGTATCAAAGAAGGTTTTGAAGAAGCTATTTCTGCCCACATGGCTACATTGGCCTACAAAACAGGTAAAGCTGCGTCGTGGGATCCTCAAAACCGAAAAATTAATTTAGCAGGTGGAAATTATTCCAATAACGACTTAGATGGTTTTATCAGAAAAAGCGGTTCATTAATAGCTATATGAACCTATTGTATTAAATAACGAAATAATCGCAAGCCGTCATTCAGAATTCGTTATTCGTAAATCAAAAAATAATTTTCTGATTTCTGATGCAAACGAAAAATGAAACAAATAAAACATAAGATATGAGCATTGGTAGAAAGCTTAAAATGGGTATGGTCGGTGGTGGTCCCGGAGCATTTATCGGTGACATACACCGTAAAGCTGCAGCACTTGACGGATTAATAGAAACAGTATGTGGATGCTTCAGCAGTGATCCCGCAAAAAGCAAAGAAACTGGTCGACAGTTGTATTTGCCAGAAAACAGGATATATGGAACCTTTGAAGAAATGATTGAAAAGGAAAGCAGTTTGCCCACTGATGAAAAAATGGACTTTATTGCAATTGCGACACCCAATTATCTCCATTTTCAACCAGCCATGTTAGCCCTTCGGCATGGATTCCACGTAGTTTGTGACAAACCAATGACTATTTCGGTTGATGAAGCTTTACAGTTGGTACAGGAAGTAAAAAAGAGTGGTTTATTATTTTGCCTTACGCATAATTATACCGGATATCCATTGGTAAAAGAAGCCCGGGAAAGGGTAATAAACAATGAATTGGGGAACATCCGGAAAATAGTAGCAGAATATCCTCAGGGATGGCTGGCAGAAAAACTTGAGGAGACAGGTAACAAACAGGCTGGTTGGCGTGCTGATCCTGCGAAGTCTGGAGTAGGAGGGGCACTGGGCGATATTGGTACCCATGCTGCAAATCTGGCTGAATATATTTCAGGGTTAAAAATAAATGAGGTTTTTGCCGATCTTTCTTCTTTCGTTTCTGGTAGAAAATTGGATGATGATTGCAATTTATTGGTACGGTTTAATAATGGAGCCAGGGGAGTGGTTTATGCAAGCCAAATAAGTGTAGGTGAAGAAAATGGATTAAAGATCAGGGTTTATGGTGAAAAGGCATCCCTCACCTGGGTGCAACTGGAACCTAATTCGCTGTTAATCAGCTACAACGACAAACCTTCACAATTACTTAAGCCGGGATTGGGGAAAGGTTATCTTTCTAAAAATATAAATCATTATACACGATTACCCGGAGGGCATCCTGAAGGTTTTATTGAAGCATTTGCCAATATTTATAAAGCATTTGCTACTGATTTGCTATGTTACAAATCAAAAATCGCTACACCCACATGGGTAGATTATCCTACCGTTGAAGATGGATTACATGGGATGAAATTCATGGAAGCAGTAGTAGCATCGTCCTCAGAAAAAAAATGGGTGAGTATTTAATAGTTATGTTATAAAAGTCGATCATATGAATTTGGCAATCGGAATAATAATGGTTTTTTTAGGATTGATGGTGTCATTAATTACCTACTTTAATATTAAAATCAAAAAAAAATTTAGTTTAATATGGGGTGGTTTTAATTTGATTTCACTTTCAATTATTCTTATTACAATTGGAATTTTTATTATTGCAAAATAGAAGGATACTAATTTCAGCACCTATTATATTTTTTGTAACCATAAAAACTTTAAATTATGAACAAACACATTTTAAGCTTGGGCTCAATAGCAATTGGGGTTTTGTTGACCGTCTCATGTGGACAAGGTGGTCAGGATAATACACAAACTGCTGATGAAGCTGATACAGTCGCTGAGACTGACACAAATGAGTGGGAAATTTTATTTGATGGCAGTTCTACTGACAAGTGGAAAAGCTATTGCGGTGATGAATTTCCTGAAGGATGGGTAATCGAAGACGGAGCTTTAAAAGTGATAGGATCAGGTAGGGGAGAAGCCGGTGGCGGTGGTGATATTGTGACCCGGGAGACTTACGCTAATTTTGAACTTTCCCTGGAATGGAAGGTTTCTGAAGGTGGCAATAGTGGTATTTTTTACCTTGCCCGTGAACGTTGCGGTGAAAACGCTGAACCTATCTGGAAATCAGCACCTGAAATGCAGATTCTTGATAATGAAAAACATCCGGATGCTAAATTGGGAATAGCCGGAAATCGTCAGGCTGGTGCATTGTATGATCTGATCCCTGCAACACCACAAAATTCAAAACCCGCAGGTGAATGGAACCAGGTAACCATTACGGTGTACAGGGGGACTGTTATTCATAACCAGAATGGTGAAAATGTAGTGGAATACCATCTATGGACAGATGAATGGAACAATATGATCAAAGGCAGTAAATTCGCCGAATTCCCTGATTTTCTTGATGTTGCCCAGGAAGGTTATATCGGACTTCAGGATCATGGTGATGATGTCTGGTTCAGAAACATCAAAGTAAAAAGATTGTAGACAGGAATTTTAATGAATGATTTTTTCGGAATGGAATAATCAATATTAATTTGATGATCAAAAGTAAACAAAAAAGGTGAAGGAGAATTCACCTTTTTTGTTTAACAGACTAAAATTCGGTGCTTGAAGCACTTTCTATGGGTGACACTTGAAAGCCTACTTTCAGATTTTCCCACATCAATGATACCATGCCATCGTCAGCAATTTCGAAAGTCATCTTTTCCGTCATTTGAGCACTTTCTTCCGGAGTGGCTTTTACCTTTATCACATCCTTTTCTGCATTGTGATTTGTGCCCCATTGCCCGGTTTCTTCATTAAAAATGAAAGTCCATTCTTCTTCGCTTGGAATGGTGAAAAGGCTGTATTTTCCTGACTTTAAGGTTTGGTCCCCAATTTTCACATCACTACTGACCTCAAAAGTGGTAGCCTCATTAGCCCCTGTACGCCAAACTTTTCCGTAAGGTACCAATCCGCCCCATATCGTTCTGCCTTTTACAGATGGTTGGCTGTACGAAATGGTTACTGTGGCATTTCCAATGGTATTAGAAACTTTGTCAGGTGGGCTGGCTTTTTGACCCTGAGCAAAGCCCACCATGGGGACCAACAACAATGCTGCAAATGCAGTGGCAATTTTACTGATTGTGTTTTTCATATGAATTCATTTTAGAGTTTGTTTCTTTCCCACTTATAATATTGGGGTGAAACTGTGTGCCGATGCAAATTGTTCGGTAATACCACATTATTATTAAAAATAAATCTTTTCTGATAACACTTCAACTTTATAGCCAGCACGCTGAATCACTTCAATGATAACATCCCAATTAAAATGATTTTGTGAAACCTCTACTCTCAAGATTCTATCACAATCTTCCAGATCAAAATTCACTTTTGCGCTGATTATCCTTTTCTGTATCTCTTGAACAAGTATTGATGCAGTAGTATGATCCTGTACAGTTGTTTTAAAAACTTCAACCATAATTCAAATATATTTTCCAATTTAAAGTTATCAAACTGAGAATAATTGGAGAGGGTGCAATTCCGACTTATGCGGGGTAAATCACGACACTTTGATTATGAACATGAAATTTTCTAAAAGACTAGTAATATTATACTATTTTACCTTTTTTATATGTAAAATTGGATTTTACTAAAAATTTACCGTTCTTTACAAACCCATTCACAGAAGTGACATGCATTGTTGAATATGTTATATTATTTCACTAAATCTCATAAAATATTAAATGGCAAAATCAAGAGAAACTTATAATAAAAAAGAGGTAGAAAAAAAGAAACTCAAAAAGAAACAGGATAAAAGAGAAAAAAAAGAAGCTAGAAAAGCTAATTCCCCTAATCAGGATTTTGAAGGCATGCTAGCATACGTAGATGAAGATGGCAATATCACTTCCACCCCTCCAGATCCCACTAGAAAAAAAACAGTAATAGACCCTACTGAAATTCAAATAGGAATTCCAAGACAAGAAAAAGGAGAAGCTCCAGATCCCATAAAGAAAGGAACGGTTACTTTTTTCAATTCTTCCAAAGGATATGGATTTATCAAAGAGCAGGACAGCCAAAACAGTGTGTTTGTCCACCTCAATGGCTTGATCGATACTATTGCTGATCATGACAAAGTCACTTTTGAGATAGAAATGACCCCAAGAGGACCTAGTGCAGTGAATGTAAAACTCGCAGAGTAGGAATCACCGTCCAATCAAAATTCTTTCTTCTTAAGGAACACTTCGTGCGTTTTCTTATTCATCTATTGACAATTCATATGTTATAGGTTTTTTTTGTAGAAAATATAGCCTATAAAGAAAGAGGTAATGATTATCTGAATTATTCCTGTACTTGTGTGATTGAAAACACTCCTGAATTACAGCAAAATGACAGTTTGTAAATTATGTAAAAGTACAGATGTCCAGTCGATTAGCCCGCCTAAAGACAACCGGACTTACTTTTTATGTAATCACTGTAAATTGATTTTTGTATCTCCTGAGTTTTTCCCTTCCAGAATCGCAGAGATTAACAGATATCTGGAGCATGAAAATGCGATTAATAATCAGGGATATGTAGATTTTCTCAATAGGGTAATTCAACCGGCAGTAACCTATCTAACCCATGACATGACCTGTCTGGATTATGGCTGTGGGCATACACCAGTATTATCGGAACTACTTCGCCAGCAAGGTTTTACCTGTTATAACTATGATCCGTTATTTGGTTTTGAGCACCCATTTAATCAATATGATTTAATATTCGCAACAGAAAGTTTTGAACATTTTTTTGATCCAGCTAAAGAACTGAACACGCTTTGCAGATTGCTGAAGCCAAAAGGTTATCTGGCAATTATGACAGAACAATGGGAAAGCATTGATCGGTTTAATGCCTGGTATTATAAGAGGGACCATACCCATGTCAGCTTCTATCATATGGAGACAATGGAATATATCTGTCAGTCGTTTGGGTTTGAGGTTGTGCACAAAGACAAAAACAGAGTGATAATACTAAAAAGAATAAATTAATCAGCAGATAACCACCTCCGGTACTAACTAACTAGGAAAATGTTAACGAAAGAAATCAATAAAAGAAAAACTTTTGCCATTATCAGCCACCCTGATGCCGGTAAAACCACGCTTACAGAAAAGTTTTTATTATTTGGAGGGGCGATAACCAGTGCGGGAGCCGTCAAAAACAATAAGATTAAAAAGACAGCAGCTTCTGATTTTATGGAGATCGAAAAACAACGTGGTATTTCGGTAGCTACTTCTGTAATGTCATTCGAATATAATGGAGTAAAAATTAATCTTCTGGATACTCCCGGGCACAAAGATTTTGCTGAAGACACTTACCGCACTTTAACGGCTGTTGATAGTGTTGTACTTGTAGTGGATTGTGTAAAAGGTGTGGAAGAGCAAACGGAAAATCTGATGAAAGTTTGCAGAATGAGAAACACACCTGTAATCATTTTTGTAAACAAACTTGACAGACCGGGTAAAGATCCTTTTGAGTTGATGGATGAACTCGAACAAAAACTCAGTATAAAAGTGAGGCCTTTGAGCTGGCCGATCAATATGGGATTTAAGTTTAAGGGTGTTTATAATATTTATGAAAAAGAATTAAACTTTTTCAACCCAAATAAAACATCCATTGAAAAAGATGTGGTTTCTATAAAAAATCTTGAAGACGAGCAACTTGAAAAATTGATAGGCAGTGAAGATGCTGATAATTTGCGGGAAGAAACTACTATTCTGGAAGAAGTGTATGAGCCCATGAATTTAGAAGAATACAGAAAAGGAGTGCTTGCTCCCGTATTCTTTGGAAGTGCACTTAATAATTTTGGTGTAAAAGAAGCTTTGGATACTTTTATCAAGATAGCACCTTCTCCAATTCCCAGGGAAACAGGCATTCGTATGGTACATCCCGAGGAAGAAAAATTTTCTGGGTTTGTTTTTAAAATCCATGCCAATCTAGACCCCAAGCACCGGGATAGGATTGCATTTCTCCGGATTTGTTCGGGTGTTTTTGAAAAAAGCAAACTCTATCATCATGTCCGGTTAAATAGAAACATCAGGTTTAATAATCCTGCTACTTTTATGGCCCAGGAAAAATCCATGATCGATCTGGCCTATCCCGGAGATGTAGTTGGTTTATATGATACGGGCAACTTTAAAATCGGTGATTCCCTCACAGAGGGCGAAAACATGATGTTTAAAGGTATTCCAAATTTTTCCCCAGAGATATTCAAAGAAGTAGTTAATACCGATCCGATTAAATCCAAGCAGTTGGATAAGGGTATCAGGCAGCTGACAGACGAAGGTGTTGCACAATTATTTACCAAACAGCCAGGAAATCGTAAAATCATCGGTGCGGTGGGTGAGTTACAATTTGATGTGATCAAATACCGACTGTTGCACGAATACGGAGCTTCTTGTACCTATTATTCTCTACCATTGTTTCGGGCCTGCTGGGTTACTTCTGATTCCCCAGCTGATTTACAGGAATTTATCAGCAGAAAAAGTTCACTAATTGTGTATGATAAGGACGATCATCCTGTTTATACGGCCGAATCCCAGGGCATGTTGAATGTGGTAATGGAAATGTTCCCTAAAGTGAAGTTCTCTTTTATTTCAGAATATAATAAACAGGCGGATACCGTAAGTAAAAAATAAGAAACACCGCTCACTTTATGAGTCAAAATGGATCTGCAATTTTTTCAAAATCAACATATATTTTGTTGTGACATTTACTTAGATTTGAACGACTTTCCCATCATTGGGTTGATACCAAATTACTGTTCTCATGGCAGGGCATCTATTCGAAAAATGGTTAAAACCAGGTTTGAATACCCTGGTTAGATGTATCAGATTTTTTTATGGTCATCCCATTTTAGTTTTGATCGCCTTTATCCCTGCGTCCACTCGTTTTTATCAAATGTGGCACGACTTGAATGCACCTGTTTGGGTAGAAGTCCTTACCGAAACCACTCGGTTGGTTTTATTCCTCATGATTGTTTCTATTTTATCCAAAGTGCCGTTTAAACATGTTTTTTATCGGGATTTTTGGAATGGTGTTGGGAAAAATTGTACATTGATATTAAATAAACATTGGCCTGCTATTATGCTTTCCCAGTTTATTGTTTTTATAATCGTGTTGTATGGGTTAATGAATATTTTCATAAATATCATAGTAAATATTTCTGTAGGACCTGTTTCGGAAAGTTTCAATATTGAGGATTCTAAAACTGCATCATTAAAAAATGCACTGCTCTTTTTTCTGAAAAATATAAGCGTAATCCCACTTGCTATGACTTACATGGTGATGGTATTTGGATTATATCATCCTTCAAAAAAAAATAGCCGGGATTAAAGCCCCGGCCATTGATTGTACTAAATATAAATTCGAAATTAGTATTTAGGTCTGTTTTCACGGTAGTCCTGTTCATATAGACAGGCATCGTCGAAACAATCCAATCCATAAAAATATTCATCTTTCATCCTGATTTTTTCATCTCCGGTGTCTTGTTTATTTTTAGAGAACGATGAAACTGCTTCATATTCATGATCTCTAGTAATTTCAGCACCACGAGCATGTAAAGGATTGCTTCTTAAAGCGTCTCCGTTAACGCCATCTGCAATAATTGTTTTAGCGTTCCGGTCTATTTTGGCAACACCTATGGGAATAATCATATGAGTTTCACCTTTTCTATTTTCATATTCATGTATTCCATCCTGATGTGGTTTATTATAAGCATCATGCAATGCATGTAGTATATCTTCATCCACATCCACGTCCAAATACCTTACTTTTTCAGCTTTAATATCCACTAAAAGGCTTTCTACTTCACCAATCTTTTTTCGCTGTGCATCCACCACTTTCCATCCCCTTACATCCGGATGATCCTTGGCAATTTTATAATCACTCAAATCGTTCAGGTAGAATAACCTTTTATTATCATCATTTTTATTTAATCTGTTATCTTCCATAATTCTAAAGGTTTAGTTCAAACCACTATCAAAACTTCTCACTTCCGTTTCTTGTCGGGCACTTTCAGTTGTCATTTCATCTAACTTATCAGCTGCCTTTTCAAAAAACTTTTCTATTTTATCACCTTGCTCTGTAGCAAGTTCATTGCCCTCTAATTCATTGGCTGACTCTGATAGTTCGTCAGTATCCGCGTTCATATTTGGGAAATACTGTGTTTGTAATCTTTGTACAGCATTTGCTGCAGTCAGAAATGCATCTTTGATTGTATTTGCATGATCAGAGCTTGTAACATTTTCCGTTAGGGATTGTGCTTTTGTTCTGATTTCTTCTGTATTCAGATTTTCAGCAGTAGATCCTATTCTGTTGTGAAGTTCATCGAGCGCATCAGCTAAAAACAACAAACCTTGTCGAGTGTATTCATGGTTCTGGCTGATTTCATTTCCATTGTCTTCTACATATTGAATAAATTGTTCTACACGA
>JAEWLI010000159.1 GCA_023393375.1 Bacteroidota bacterium | reverse complement strand
GCCCCTCTCCCACTATCAGTAATAATGATGGCCTGTGGTTCCTGCCTTAATGTAAAAACCGTAGTATGCCTTAAGCCATCTTTGGCCTTAAAAAAATAATAGACAAAAACATTATCATGAGGAACGTGGCAATCACTGCAGGTTGCTGCCAAACGATGTGCGCTATGTACCCATGTAGAATATTGAGGTGCCATCACATGGCAGTTGATACAGGTTTCAGGATCGTCACTTATATAAGACCAGGCATTGGAAACGTAAAACAGATACGCTACAACGCCCAGTAACACTGCCAAAAGACCATTTACAAAAATGATCCATTGTTTGGGCGGTTTAAAGTAATCGAAAAATTTCCTTAATTTCATAATTAAGGGAGAATTTGGTTTTGTTAAAAAAAATACAAATCTTTAGACCAAAATAACGATGTTTTATTAAATATTCCAACAATTGAAGGAAATCAATTGTTACTTTTTTCAAAAATTATTGTCATGAAGAAACATCATATCCTTATAATCATTATTCTGGCGGTTTGTACGGCCATTATTGTCAGCTCTACATCATCAGTAAGCCAATATGGTGACTTTGCTAAAGCTTCGGCATTTGAAGGAAAAGAATTTACTGTGGTAGGGAATTTGAACAAAGAAAAACCTATTGATTATAATCCGGTGTTAAATCCAAACATAGTATCATTTTATATGATGGATAAAAAAGGCAAGGAATTTAAAGTGATCTTAAATCAAAGTCTTCCTCAGGATTTGGATAAATCAGAAGAAGTGGTGGTAAAAGGCAAATTCAGGGACGATATTTTTTATGCTAAAACCATCCTATTAAAATGCCCATCCAAATACGCTGAAGAAAATAAATTCAATAATCCAACATAAACTGACGCACAAAACAAAGGCTGAAGGCTGGTAAATACATTATTCATTCAAAAATTAGCAAAATTATGAACTATCTGTACGAACACACGTGGTTAGGATTATATGGGCATTTAATGATTGTGTTGGCATTTGTTGGTTCTCTTTTTGCCACCATTTCCTACGTTGTTGCAGCCAAATACGAGCCTGACCCTTTAAAGCATGCTAATTGGCGAAATAATGGAAAGGCCTTTTTTATATCGATGAGCATTTTTGCCATTTGTGCCATGATTTTGCTGTATTACATTATGCTCAATAGGTATTTTGAGTTCCATTATGTATGGAAGTATACCAACCATGCCATGGGACCTGGCTATATGATTGCCAGTTTTTGGAGTGGTCAGGAAGGCAGCTTGTTGTTGTGGGCATTTTGGATCATCATCTTTTCATTTATTATTATTCAAAAGTTCAAAAAATGGGAAGCTCCGGTTTTAGGTACGGTTAGTCTGACGCTTGCATTTATATTTTCCATGTTGTTGGGCATTCATATTGGTGATTTAAAAATTGGAAGCAGCCCATTTATCCTGATCCGGGAGTTACCCGAAAATGCAGGTATGCCATGGACATTGCTTCCGGATTATCTCCAAAGAATGGAAGGATTTCGGGATGGTACAGGTTTGAATCCATTATTGCAAAACTATTGGATGATCATTCATCCTCCTGTACTATTTTCAGGATTTGCTGCTGCGTTGTTTCCTTTTGCTTTTGCATTAGCTGGTTTATGGCGAAAAGATAAAACTTCCTGGCTTAAGCCTGCTCGTCCATGGACTATTTTTTCGATTTTATCATTGGGAACAGGCATTCTTATGGGAGGAGCATGGGCTTATGAATCATTGAGTTTTGGCGGCTTTTGGGCTTGGGATCCAGTTGAGAATGCTTCATTGGTACCATGGCTGGTCTTATTGGGGGCAGCTCATTGCGTGATGATTGCCTCCAGAAGGGGAAAAGGGTATTTTATGGCCATTTTATTTTGCCTTTTACCTTTCTTGCTGGTCATTTATTCCAGCTTCCTCACACGCAGTGGCATTTTGGGTGAAAGTTCAGTTCATTCTTTTACTGAAAACGGGCTGATGCCTCACCTGTTGATATTCCTCTTCTCTTTTACTGTTGGAGCCATTGCTACTGTAATTGGTCATAAAAAACCTATCTTATTATATCTTGTAGTGAACCTGCTTATCATCACCCTCCTGTATTTGATTGGACAGACAGGCATACTCCTGGTTATTTGGATTTTAGTTAGCATTGCATTTCTTGTATTTTCTTATGATAAATATTATTCCCTGAATGAAGCCGAACATCATTTTTCGTCACGGGAATACTGGATGGTAACCGGGGTTTTGATCATTCTGATATCAGCATTTCAAATCACAATTTCTACCTCAGTGCCTGTGATAAACCGTTTGTTTGGAACCGAATTGGATGCTTTCACCGATCTTTCCAGAAGAAATCTTTTTTATGCTTATTGGCAGGTGCCTATGGCAAGTATGGTGATATTTTTAATGGCAATTACCCATTTGCTTAAGTATAAAGTGCGAAATAGCTGGTGGGCTTTAACAGCTACAGTAAAATGGCCTTTTATTTTGGCTATAGTTTTCACTATTATCATTACATGGCTGGTGCCTGGGGCAAGGTTCTGGTTGTATTTAATTTTACTTTTTGTTACTTTGTTTGCTGTTTTCTCCAACCTAACCTGGTTTGTCAAGACAATTATTAGCAAACCTTATCAATCGGGTGGAGCATTGTCACACATTGGTTTTGCACTTCTCATAGCCGGTGCTCTTATCTCAGGAGCTGGGAAAACCCCCATTTCCAATAATAATAGTTCGATGGACTTGCAATTGTTGGATGAAAGTTTTTTGAATAATGAAAATGTGATGATCAGGAAAGGTGATACCTTATTGATGGACGATTATTTCATTACGTATCGCGGGAAATTTAAAGAAAATGTAAACGTGTATTACAATATTGGCTATTTTGAACCTGTACTGGATGAAAGTTCCAATCAAATGATGCCTGGCGATTCATTGTTTACTTTATATCCATTTATTCAACAAAATGAAAAGTTTGGGAATGTGGCAGAACCTGATACCAGGCATTATTTAACTCACGATGTATTTACTTATGTAAAATGGGCAGACACTCAAATCCTTCCACATGCCGAGGAAGATGATGATTACATGAATGAAATCACGCAGGTACTTTCACTGGGGGAAAAATTGCGTCATGATAATATGCAAATTGCCTTTGAGGATATATATTTGATAGCTCAGGAAGATAAAAAAGCTGCCTTGGGATTGGGTGAAAATGATATAGCCATCCAGGCACGATTCCATGTTACAGATGTTCATAATCCTGATTTGTCAGAATGGGTGGAACCTGTTTATTATATCAGGGATTCAGTTCAAGTATTTTTAAAGGAAGCGTATTCTGAAAAATTTCAGACTGTTTTTAAAATCACACGTCTTTATCCTGAACCCAACACACTCATGCTATCCCTTCAGGAAAGGGAGTACCTTGTCATGCAGGCTTTGGTTTTTCCTGGTATGAATATTTTATGGACTGGTTGTATAGTGATGATTATAGGATTGGCTTTGTCCCTGTTTGGGAAATGGCGAAACCGTGATGATAAACCAATTCCTTCAGCAACCAAAATAAGGAAAGAAGTTGATATGGAAACAGTTTATTGACTTTAAGTTTAACTTTATAAATAATTTATAAATAGCTGAATACGAGCACGTTAAAGTTGTGTATCAAAATGAAAAAGAACAGGGTCATAAACCTTTTATTCGTGTACCTGTTAACTTTGAAACAAAATTTACGCAACATGGATTTTCTTAAACAAATGTCAACTGCCCGATTTACTTATATTTCTTTTCTATTGTTGATTCTATTCTCATTATCCGGATGTGAAATAATTGGTGATATTTTTAAAGCTGGAGTTTGGGTAGGAATAATTTTAGTTGTTTTAGTTATTGCATTGATATTTTGGCTAATCAAAAAGTTCATGGGATGATGATGGGAAAACTAAATCAAAGTTTTTGAGGCATAAAAAAACAGGCTGTGATTCAAGCAGCCTGTTTTACTTCACTATTTGATTACACTTTTACATTCCTACAGCATAGTAATAAACACCTTGCGCATCAGGATAAACACCTTCCAACATCACACCGCCTGATTTACTTTTTAAAATTTTATCCAGTTCTTCAACAGATTTTACTTTTTCTCCATCAACTTTGGTGATGATGAACCCTTCCCGCATCATCGTGCTTGACCTGAGTTTTCCAGGATTAAGTTTTTTCACTTTTACACCTCCATCGATTTTCATTTCTTTAGCGATTTTGTTATCAACTGTCTCTAAATCGGCACCCAATAAACTCAGGGTTTCAGATCGAACTTCTTTAGCAATAAATTCTGTATTACCCTCAAGGTTTTTCAACTTTACCTTAACATCTCTCTCCTTACCATCTCTGTTTATTTTTAGTTTTACTTCATCACCAGGACGGTGTCTGCCAATCAAACCAATTAGCTCAGAAGAATTCCTGACATTTTGATCGTTAACTGAAAGGATCACATCACCTTGTTTGATTCCTGCACTTTCCGCAGCACTTTTTTGAACAACAGAATCAACATAAGCACCTTCAAAACCGTCCAATTTCAGATTTTTTTCAGCAATTAACTGGTTATTTACATTGGTGATTGATACACCCAGTACTCCTCTTTGTACCACACCGTGTTTCAAAAGATCTTCTACTACTTTGCTCACAATATTTGCCGGCACAGCAAAACCATAACCTGCGTAAGAGCCTGTGTTACTGGCAATAGCGGTATTGATACCTACCAATCCCCCCTGAAGATTTACCAATGCACCACCACTGTTGCCCGGGTTGATAGCGGCGTCTGTTTGAATAAAAGATTCAATGGCATATTCGGTCCTTAAAATATTAATATTTCTGCCTTTTGCACTTACAATACCTGCTGTAACAGTAGAATTTAAATTAAATGGGTTTCCAACTGCCAATACCCACTCACCTACCCTGATTTCATCGGAATCAACCAATGGTAATGAAACCAGATTGTTTCCATCAATTTTTAAAAGTGCAATATCTGTGGTAGGGTCGGTTCCAACTACCGTAGCTTTGTATGATCGATTGTCATTCAAAGTTACTTCAATATCATCTGCATTATCAATAACATGATTATTGGTCACGATATAACCTTGTTTATTGATAATCACACCAGACCCTGCTCCTACTATCGGCTGTGGTGCTCTACGATTATCCTGCTCCATCCGAGGGCCAAAAAACCTTTCGAAAAAATCTTCATTAAAGAAATCCCTGAATGGATCTGAACCTTGCCTGTTGGGACTTGCAACTCTTCTGCTTTGTGTTGATTTGATATGTACTACCGCAGGCATCACTTTTTCTGCAGCATCAGTAAAGGATAATGGAGCCAACTCTCCTTTTTCATTCACTGTATAAGCCACTCCTTTGCTGGGTACTGTTTCCAAATGTTCAATCCTAACGGTTTTCTCCTCCTCTTTCCATACAAGTTTAAATGTCCCCATCGTGATGGCACTTCCCAACACTGCGGCAAATATCAAACTGCCAATCTTTTTCATAGTATACTCCTTCGTTTATGATATTTAAAATATTTCAATAGTTCAAAATTTATTACGACTTTATGAAATTCATGTTTCCAAAATTAATGCCATCAGATGAGGATGCCGTTGTATTTAACATATTTTAACCTTGTCAAAAGCCAATTTGTCAGAATTCCATTAATCTAACATTGGAAATTTTGTCAGATTTTGTAACAATACTTACTTCATTCATACGTTAGGGTAATAACTGAATCGTGGAAAGTTCTATCGATGGAAAAAATGTAATTTTTAGTGTTATTTAACACAACCAGAAATTAAAGAGTACGTTAATATTTTTTACAAAGAAGACTAAATTATGCCAGCAAAAAGGATTTTTCTTTTACTATTTTCCGGATCAGCTATATTATTTAGCCTTAATGTCAGTTGTGCATCAGGTAATCCATATCAAGAAATTGAGTCAGAACAACCTACTTGTCTGACTGATTTAACATTTGATGTTCAAGGTGCGGATATTTTATTAACTGAACCATTTGCTAAAAAGAAAGGGAAGAACCTGGCTGAAAATAGTGCAGGAAATCATTCAATCATTTCTTATATACGTTTCACATCAACAAAGCATTTTTACCCTGTACATTTAACTTCTGATGATCTGTTTATCCGATTCAGAAGCCTTCTCTTGTAGGATTAATTTGATTTTTACCTGAAATTTTTTAGAAAATCATTATAAATCTTAAAAACAGGAATCATGACAATGCTTGAATATGCTAAAATGGTGTTAAAGAAAGTTTCCTTTGATAAGAATCTTTTTGTGAAAGAGTACAGAAAGTTTTTAAGAATGCTTTCCTCTCAAGAAGTAGTAGAGTTGGTTCAATGGAGAAGGGTTCATTATTCAAATTTGGCAATTGCCTGACAAAAATAAATCAATATAATAAAAAAGGGGCAATGGCCCCTTTTTTATTGTTTAATTCGTTCCTTCATCCATTTTTCAGCATCATTTTTTTCTTTAAAAACCTGAATTTCAAGGGTTTTTACCCGCTTTAGAAAATCCTGAACTGCAAAGGAAGTAAAAATATCATCATTTAAAATCATTGCTTCATATTTTAAACCCATCGACACAACAGGCTTTAATTCCTCAATAGCCCATTGCGTGATTGAGGTAAACGTTCCTTTCATTTCCCTAAAATCAAAAATAAATCCTTTAATAGCGTATTGTGTAAAAGACTCCCTCACGGTCCTATACATCTTTTTATGTTCATCAATGACGAGATATTCATTAAATGTAAAAACTACTGATTGCAAATCAGCATTATACATGGCATTACAACTTTTACTCTTGTATATCATACCTGTCAATTTTTTTTGCGTAAAATTATAGGGAAAGAAGGCAACCCGCTTTCCCTATTGATTCATTTCCTTAGTCATATCTATTGAGTAATCATAAACAAATGACATGCCTCAAGCGTAACTTACTGAATATTAAACTGTTATAACATTCATTCTTCTAAATAAGTCCAAAAAAGAGAGAAAATTCCAAATTTGGAAAACCTGTAGATCCAAATAGCCATTAATCCACTTCATGGTATTTAGTATCCCCGCACATTCTTACAATCCGTGGCATAAAGGTGCCCAAAATATTAACTAGGTCTTTCTGGTGATTCATTACTTCGTGAATGTCTTTGTAAGCCATTGGTGCTTCATCAATTCCTGATCCAATTACTTCCACACCTACATCATTCAGATACTTGATCACTTGCTTTTTATTCAGGATTTGTTTAGCCTGAGTACGCGACATTGTTCTTCCGGCACCATGAGAAGCTGAATTGACTGATTTCTGTGCCCCTTTTCCCATAACAATAAAACCAGGAGTAGCCATTGACCCGGGTATAATGCCGAGATCACTTTTACCAGCTGGTGTGGCACCTTTGCGGTGAACAATTAATTCCCTGCCTTTTTCGTCTTTTTCTTTCCATGCAAAATTGTGGTGATTTTCGATCATCGCTAAAGTATTTACGCCCAGGGCAGTTGAGATGCGTTGATGGATCTGGTGATGGCATGCTGATGCATAATCTCCCGCCAGGTTCATGGCTGACCAATACTCCTGTCCTTCCTCTGAATTTAAATCCAACCAAGCGAGGTGTCGTGCTTCTTTAGGAAGTGTACAGCTATCCATGGCAATTGTAGTATAATGTCTTGCAATATTGGCACCCATACCCCGTGATCCGGAATGTGATAAAAGGGCAAGGTATCTCCCGGTGCCAACATTTTTGACAGGTTCATTTAATTCTACAATTCCAAATTCAACAAAATGATTTCCACCACCTGATGAGCCAATTTGTTGGTAAGCCCGGTCTTTCAATTGTTTGACTATTGGTATTTCACGGAACTCATTTCTTTCAAAAATGGGATGATCCATGGGTTTGTCAAATGCCATTTTTCCAAATCGGGTATTTTCAATCAGGTGTTTTTTCAACAGCTTTTTATGCGTAAATATTTCATTATCGGGCATATCAAATATACTCATACACATTCTACAGCCAATATCTACTCCTATCCCGTATGGGATCACTGCATTTTCTGTCGCTAAAACGCCTCCAATGGGTAAACCATAACCCTGATGGGCATCAGGCATTAATGCTCCTGCGATGGTAACAGGCAATCTCATAGCCATCCGCATTTGTTGTAAGGCACCCTCTTCAATTCCTTCTTTCCCATAAATCTGAAAAGGTAAAGGTTCAGGAGCTAATGCTATGGATGATACCACTGGTTCAGGCGGAACCAATAAAGTAGCAATTGCAGAAAATTGGGGATGAAGTAAAAAATCTACAGGTTGTGAGATTATATTGATGAGTAATGGAATGATTTGTTCTTCAGGTAAGCCTGCTAACTCATTTCTGATAATTTCTAATGTCACACCAATGACTTTTCCTTCCGGAAAACCAATATCCATTAAATATTTACCATCGATCATGAAAAAATATTAGAAATATGGGACCAACTGCTTTAAGTGATGTTCCATATGACGGACATAATCTTCTATAATTAATTCTAGCGTCAATGTCTTTTCTTCTCCCACCCTACAAGTTCTGGACAGGTTTTCCTCGGGGATATTCTTAATAATTTCAGTCAGATAATTATTGTATGTGACCCAGAACAATATCAATTCACTTGAATCAAAACTGCTATATTTACTGTGTTTGTTCCATTGATCCTGGTCATAGAAAATGGATGGATTATCTTCAAATTGCGTTCGGATAAACCTTTGATGATTGTTACAGGCACTATCTACAAGATGACCGAGAATTTCCTTTCTACTCCATTTTTCCGGATGGGGTTTAAAAGAAAATTCTGCATCGGGAATTTTAGCCAACAATACCGGTACGGTGTTGCAGAGGTACTCAAGTCGCTGTATTGATCTTTCTATCATGTTTAAAAAGTAATTTATGGGGTCAAAAGGATTGCAATTTACGAACTATTATGGTTTCAATCAAGGTCATATAGGTGCCTGCTGATGAACCTGTTTTTTACGCAAGGCCACATAATTTCCGGTGATGATCAAAAGTGCTCCTGATAAGGAATAAATTGACCAATGAAAGTCTTCAAGAAAAGTAGAAATAAGCAATGCCATAACAGGTGTGATGATGGACACATAAACCGCCTGATCTGGCCCGATTCTACCTACAAGCTTTAAATAGGCTGCAAAGGCAATTATGGATCCGAAAATTGCCAAATAAGACAATGAAACAATGTAGCCAGTACTCATATCAAAATTAAATTCTTTGCCCAGAGCCAAAGCAATTATAAAATTGATAATAGCTCCGTAACTCATTCCAAATGCATTTGCTTGTATCACTGGTACTTGTTTTTTCTGTTGAGAAGCAGAAATTATATTCCCAAGTGAAGCTAATATAACAGCAGACATACATAAAATGAAAGCCACCACCATTAGCCCGGTAAAATGAGTACCTAATATTTCAGTTCTAAAAATCAGAAAAGTCCCCGCCAATCCAAGTAGCCCTCCTGTTAAAGTCCGGGGTTTAATGGATGCTTTTAGAAACATTCTGTTGAATAAAATATTAAAAAATATCATCGTTGAAAAAATCAAAGCCACTAGACCACTAACAATACTTGTTTCTGCCAGATAAACAAACCAATAATTCAATCCAAATAATATTGCTCCCATCAATGCCATCATTAAATGGGTTTTCATACTGAAATTTAAAGTCAATTTGAAAATTTTACAAAAACCAAGCATTAGCACACCAGCGATTGCAAACCGATACCCCGCTGACACTAAAGGGTCTACTTTACCTAATTGAAATGTAATGGCATACCAGGTTGACCCCCAAATGATTGCCGAAATAATAAATAATGAAGTGTTGGAAATTTTCATAAATTACAAAAACCGCAAATATAGTGTATTGCACGATTATCAAACATTGATTTAATTATTTTTAATGTTTAAAGATATACATTAAACATTAAACATATTATGACTTTTAATATTTAATAATTATATTTTGTTTAATTTATTATCTTAATAATTAAACATAATTATTATTCTCCCGTTATATCATCTATACATATATTTCCAACTAAAATTTAGATAATAAAATGAAAAATTTTTTAACAACAAAACTCAAGGTTAATATTTTAATGGCTGCAATGCTGTTTGTAGCACTTTTTGCCTTTTCATGTGATAATAATGATGATGATGACAATGCTGTACCTGTGAACAATGGGAATGAAAACCTCAATATTGTGCAAGTGCTTGAAACATTTGATGCTTCCATGAAAACCCAAAGCTTTAATACACTTCAGGCTGCACTGGAAAGCAGTGGATTAGCATCAGCAGTGTCTTCCTCTACACTTACCTTATTTGCGCCCACTGATGCTGCATTTGAAGCAATCGGCATTACACCTGAAAATGTATCATCAGTTGAGAATTTAAGTAATATTCTTCTGTACCATGTAATAGAAGGACAGATACTTAGTTCACAACTATCCAATAAATATGTACCCACATTAGGTGGTGCGGCTGTAGAAATTAATCTTGACAACGGTGCAAAGGTGAATGATGCCCAAGTTGCTAAAGCAGATATCAGGGCTGAAAATGGTGTCATTCATGCTATTGATAAAGTAATTCTCCCTCCTACAATGAATCTTGTTGAACTAGCCATAAGCCTTGATCCTGAGTTTTCGATTTTAGTGCAAGCAGTTGTAAAAGCTGACCTGGCAGAGACACTTGCTGAAGGAGGCCCATTTACAGTATTTGCGCCTACCAATGCCGCATTTGCCAGTTTACTTGAAGAACTGGAAGCAGAAAGCCTGGATGATATTCCAGTAGATGTGCTCACTGAAGTATTGCTATACCATGTAGTAGAAGGAAGGGTATATTCAAGTGATTTGCAATCAGGAGAAGTAAATTCCCTGAATGGAACTTTCACTGTCGATGTAAATGATTTGACCATTACTGATGCCAATTCCCGTGAAGCAGCTCTTGTAACCTCATTATTGAATGTGCAGGCTACTAATGGCGTGATACATGTAATTGACAGGGTAATATTGCCCTAAGATAAAAAAATAAATAAAAGTGATAGAAGATGAAGTTTTCAGGATTTTCTATCACTTTTGTTTTTTAATATTTGCCTGATCCATTTTTCCACTTCTACAATAATAAATACCGCAATGCCTACCAGCAAAGGAATGACAACATAAACACCTTTAATCGGAGCTGTGCCAAAGATGTCGTTCATCACCGACCAATAGGTAAATATCAGTTGCAATAGGATCATGATGCCTGATGTAATCCAAACAGTTTTATTTTTAAAAAAGTCTTTCCCAATAGCACTTTGCCTAAGTTTGCGGCAGTTGAAAAGATAGAACAATTGTCCTGCTACCAACGAATTTATAGCGACAGTTCTGGCGGTAGCTGTACCTACATCCTGATTTTGAAGGACCAAATAAATGATCAGTGCTGAACCACCTATCAACAATGAAACATAAATCATACGCCAGATAAAAAAGCCACCCACAATTGATTCTCCCGGATCTCTTGGCGGGTTTAACATGGTGCCTTTTTCCATTGGTTCAAAAGAAAGGGCCAATGCCAAAGTAACAGCCGTGATCATATTGATCCATAAAATCTGAGCAGGGGTAATGGGCATAGAAATACCCATGACAATGGCCGAAATGATAACCAACGACTGCGCGATATTAGTCGGTAAAATAAATAATATGCCTTTGCGTAAATTGTCATACACCGTTCTCCCCTCTTCTACTGCATTGGCTATGGAAGCAAAGTTATCATCAGCCAATACCATTTCGGCTGTATCTTTTGCCACTTCAGTCCCTTTTATCCCCATAGCAATGCCTACATCCGCATTTTTTAAAGCCGGAGCATCATTTACCCCATCTCCTGTCATGGCACAAACTAAATTGTTGGCCCTAAGTGCTTTTACCAATCGCACTTTATGTTCTGGAGTTGTTCTGGCAAAAATATCATTTTCCAAAACCACAGTCTTTAGTTTTTCATCATCCATTTGGTCAAGGGCTCTACCTTCAATTGCTTTTTTCCCATCACCAATTCCCATTTGCTTCCCAATTGCTCTTGCTGTAATAGCATGGTCACCTGTTATCATTTTTACCTGAATTCCCGCTTCCTTGCATTCCTTTATAGCCTCGATTGCTTCTTTTCTCGGAGGGTCAATGAGACCTATCAGTCCCAAAAAAACTGAACCGTTTTCAATGTCCTCATGTTCCAGTTCATTATTGTTCGGATTTTTGTAGGCTGCTGCCAGTACTCGCATGCCATTTTCAGCTACCTCATCCATTTTGTTTAACCAAAATTCCTTATCAAGCTTTTCCTCACCATCATCCGTTAACTGCTTATCACACATGTCTAAAAGACGCTCGGGTGCTCCTTTAATGTAAATAATTTTCTGATCATCATCCAGCCTGTTCATAGTGGCCATATACTTATGTCCGGAATCAAAAGGAATGGTTTTTAACCTTTCTGGCTTAAAATCCTTTAGCCCTCCTTTATATCCCAGGGTTTTTAACGCACCATCAGTAGGTTCTCCCATCATTACCCATTTCTCATTTTCTTTTTTGATAGCCGATTCGTTACATACCCATGAAGTCTGGAAGAGCTTAGTAAGAGGTTCAGATTTGGTGATATCTACCGGATTGCCATCTAAAATGATGTTACCTTGTGGATCGTAGCCTTCTCCCTCTACTTCATAACTGTTTTTGTCAATTATGATCTCTTTTACGGTCATCTCATTACGGGTAAGTGTGCCCGTTTTGTCTGTGCAAATTACAGAAACCGAACCCAATGTTTCCACTGATGGCAATCTTCTTATGATTGCATTTCGTTTGGCCATTTTCTGGACACCAATTGCCAGTGTGATCGTCATTACTGCAGGTAATCCTTCCGGGATGGCAGCTACAGCCAAACCTATCATAGCCAGTAACATTTCATTCACACTGATGCCCTGAATAAAATATCCAAATAAAAACAAAGCGACAGCAACTCCCAGGATCATAAAAGCCAACACCTTGCCAAAACTATGGATCTGTTTTAACAATGGTGTGGTTAAATCTTCGGTTTCCGATAACATCCGGTTGATCTTTCCCAATTCAGTACGCTGCCCGGTAGCTATCACCAAGCCTTTCGCACTGCCATAAGTTGCCACAGTTCCAGAATAAGCCATACTGGTCCTGCTTCCCAATTCCACATCTTCAGCCACAGGATCAGGATGTTTTTCCACGGCAACTGATTCTCCAGTTAAGGGAGATTCCTCAATTTTAAAATTTTTGGATTCTAAAATCCGCATGTCTGCGGGTATTTTGTCACCGGCTGATAACATCACCACATCTCCGGGTACTAATTTATCTGCTTCAATTTCATGTTTTTCGCCATCCCTGATCACATCAGCTTTGAGTGAAAGCATTTCTTTAATACCTTCCAATGCTTTTTCTGCTTTACCTTCCTGCACAAAACCAATGACAGCATTAATTATAATAACCGCAAGAATGATGCAGGTATCGATCCATTCACCCATTAAAGCGGTAACAATTGCAGATGCCATCAGGACATAGATGAGGATATTATCAAATTGCTTGAGAAACCGTTTCCATCCTGGTGTTTTTGCTTTTTCCGGAAGTTTATTTGGACCATATTCTTCAAGACGTTTAACTACTTCTTCTGAAGACAAGCCTTCTTTCCCTGAATTTAGTTTTTCAAATATTTCCTTAATTTCCTGTGAATGCCAAGAAATATCGGCACTTGTGGTATCTTTTTCTGACATTGTGATGGAATTATTTGTTTATTTAACCCACTACTTAACCGGTAATTATTTCACATTGTTGTGAGATATCAATAGATATACGATTCCAAAATATCTATTATAAATGGATCAGCTTTTAGTTAGGTTGATTATGCTCGAATTTAAGGAAATAAAACAAGTTCTTTAATTTCTGGTTCGTGTTAATAATATTAACCATTTAAATTTTTTTAGCTTATGAAAAGGATCTTATTAATTGCATCTTTTACTATTTTTAGTTTCGCCGCAATGGCCAACTCGCCATTCGAACCACTCGATAAGAAAGTCATTGAAAGTATGACTGAAGAACAACGTGTTAAAAGAGTAGAATTACTAGAAAAGCGTGTTGCTGAAATTAAAGAAATGCCATTAAAAGATTTGGAAAGAAGTGAACGAAAAGCACTTCGCAAAGAAGTCAGGGCTATCAACAAAGAAACGAAAGCCTTACAAGGGGCTGGGGTTTATATTTCTGGAGGAGCCTTGTTGGTAGCACTCATCCTTTTGCTTATTTTATTATAATATCAGGGCAAAAGAGAAAACCGCAAAATCAAAAAAAGGGCAGATCTTTCCGATTTGCCCTTTTTCTTTGTTTCTATATCAATAAAAAAACCGCTTTTCAGCGGTTTTTTGTCACGGTCTTAAATATATTCAGTATTATCTGATAACTTCTACATTAACAGCATTAAGGCCCTTTTTGCCTTTTTCAACTTCATATTTTACCTGATCGTTTTCTCTTATTTGGTCAATCAGACCTGAAGAGTGTACGAAAATGTCTTCCCCGCCATCAGCAGGCTTAATAAACCCAAAACCTTTTGAGTTATTAAAAAATTTTACTGTTCCTTCTTTCATTTTAATAATTAAGTTTTATATCCCAAACGGGATAATTTTTATAAAGTTATGATTTTTATTAATTCATTATCAAGAAGGGATATTTATTTTTTTTTATCCGCCAAGTTGAATCATTTATAAAGCTGATAAAATACAACTAAATTGAGGTTTTTATCAAAATATAAAAAATTTACTGAACACTTCTATACAATGATAAATAATTATTTTCACAATAAAAACAAAATCAACCTGTTTTATGAAAAAAATTACAAGCATTTATTATTGTCGGAAAAAATACTTATTATCATCATTACCTTAATTATTGGACAACTATTGACCTTCTTCTTACTTTCAAAAATATATATTAAATATTATTCATTTGAAGGTTTACCAATTGTTGCCAATATTCCTCCATCAACATATAGTATGTGGCCATTGACAAAATCTGAAGCTCTGGAAGCTAAAAAAATAGCAGCACCCTTTAATTGATCGGGTTCCCCCCATCTTCCTGCTGGGGTGCGTTGAATAATGAAGTCGTTAAATGGATGTCCCTCCACGCGAATTGGAGCAGTTTGAGTAGTAGCAAAGTAGCCGGGACCAATTCCATTCGCCTGAATATTATATTTCGCCCATTCAGTAGCCATACTTTTTGTAAGCATTTTTAACCCTCCTTTAGCTGCTGCATAAGCAGCGACAGTGTCACGGCCCAACTCGCTCATCATCGAGCACATATTGATAATTTTACCATGGCCTCGTTTGATCATCCCTTTCACTACCTGCTTCGATACAATAAAAGGGGCTACCAAATCCACATCAATCACTTTCCTAAATTCTTCAACCGGCATATCTACCATGGGTGTACGCTGAATAATGCCGGCATTGTTTACAAGGATATCAATTGGACCTACTTCCTTTTCGATAAGTGATATATGGTTAGTAACCTGTTTTTCGTCGGTTACATCAAACACATACCCATTAGTATTGAATCCGGCCATTTTATATTTCTCCAATGCAGCATTTACTCTTTCACGTGAACGGCCATTCACAACTATGTTGGCACCTGCTTCTCCAAGACCCATGGCAATGGCCATACCCAAACCATGAGTAGCTCCGGTAATTAGGGCTGTTTTTCCTTTAAGATCAAATAAGGGGTGAGACATAAGTTTTAAATTATATTAGCTATTTCAAGTCAACTATTTTACAAACATCCATATCACTGTAGTCCAGATTTTCGCCTGCCATACCCCAGATAAAAGTATAATTGGATGTAGCGGCCCCACAATGCACCGACCATGGCGGAGAAATCACCGCCTGCTCATTTCGCATCCAGACATGTCGGGTTTCCTGCGGTTGACCCATAAAGTGGCAAACTGCCTGATCTTCAGGAACTTCAAAATACAGGTAAACCTCCATTCTGCGATTATGGGTATGTGCAGGCATGGTATTCCATACACTTCCTGTTTTTAGTTCGGTCATCCCCATTTGTAATTGACAAGTTGGTAAAACACTATTTACCAATAGTTTATTGATTTTCCTGTGATTGGCTGTTTCAAAAGATCCAAGGACAACCTGTTCGGCATCTTTCAGCGTTACCAGTTTATTTGGATATTTTTGATGGGCAGGTGCAGCATTCATATAAAATTTGGCTGGACGGGAAGGGTCAACAGAAGAAAAATATACTTCTTGGGTTTCTTTTCCCAAATAAAGGGCCTCTTTATAATTCATTGGATACTCCTGGTCATCAGCAACCACTTTACCATTCCCTCCTATATTGATAATGCCCAATTCCCTCCTTTCCAGGAAATAATCAGCCTTCAAAGCATCAAAGGTTTCAAGTTTTAATGTTTGGTCAACCGGGATAGCACCACCAGTTATAAATCTATCATAATGAGAGTAAATCATATTTACTTCATTGGGCACAAACAGGTTTTGAATTAAAAAATCTTTTCTGAGCCGAGCTGTATCGTAAGTGCGAAAATCATTCGGGTTGGTGGTGTATCTTTCTTCGAATTTCATAATGCTAAAATTTAAAAAAATAAATTTTTACTTAAACAATAAAAATCCACAAGTGATAATATGGGAATATTCCTAATTAATCGATTTGTTCATATTCTATAAACAATTTATGCCTAAAATAGTATTAACAAACATTGTTTCCAATTTAATATCATCCTTAATTTAAAAAACTACTTTTTATGTTTGATAAAATACAAACCCTGAGCGGCTACATTCATGAAAATCAAAAAAGCATTCAAGAACCCGAATCCTATTGGTCAAGAATTGCGGAAACCTTTTTTTGGCGTAAAAAATGGGATCAGGTGGTACAATGGGATTTTGAAAAACCAGAGATCAAATGGTTTCTCAATGGCAAATTGAACATAACAGAAAATATTTTCGAACGGCATTTGTTTACAAAAGGTGATCAACCTGCCATCATATGGGAACCCAATCATCCTGAAGAGGAGAACAGGATCATTACGTACAGAGAATTGTATGAACAAACTTGCAAGCTTGCAAATGCACTTAAGCAACAGGGTATTAAAAAAGGTGACCGGGTCATAATTTATATGCCAATGGTTCCGGAAGCAGCAATGGCTATGTTAGCCTGTGCCCGCATTGGAGCTGTCCATTCAGTGGTTTTTGCCGGTTTTTCTGCTATTTCACTTACCGAAAGGATCAACGATTGCGGAGCAAAGATGGTCTTAACGGCAGATGGCAATTATCGAGGTGCGAAAACCATTCCAGTAAAATCGGTGGTTGATGAAGCCTTGAAAAATACCAATACTATTGAAAAGGTAATTGTATTAAAGAGGACCGGGCAGGATGTAAATATGCAATCGGGCCGTGACATTTGGTGGTATGAAGCCTTAAAAGATGTGGATGCTAATAATAAAGCCGAGGAAATGGATGCTGAAGATATGCTCTTCATCCTTTATACTTCAGGTTCTACCGGAAAACCAAAAGGGATTGTACATTCATCTGGTGGTTATATGGTTTTTACCCAATTTACTTTTCAAAATGTTTTTCAGTACAGTGCAGGAGATGTATACTGGTGCACCGCTGATGTAGGTTGGATTACCGGTCACTCCTATATTGTTTATGGGCCATTGTTGGCAGGTGCCACTACCGTAATGTTTGAAGGAATACCCACATGGCCTCATGCAGGAAGGTTTTGGGAGATTGTGGACAAATACCAGGTTAATCAGTTTTATACTGCACCCACTGCTATCCGTTCATTGGAAGCATTTGGACTAGAACCTGTACTTCCCTACAAATTAAACTCTTTAAGAGTAATTGGCTCCGTAGGTGAACCCATCAATGAAGAAGCCTGGCGATGGTACCATGATCACATTGGCAAAGGACGATGCCCGGTTGTAGATACATGGTGGCAAACAGAAACTGGAGGAATTCTGATTTCGCCCATCGCAGGAGTTACTCCCACTAAACCTGCTTATGCTACCCTACCCTTACCGGGCATTCAACCGATAATAGTGGATGACAATGGTAAGGAGCTGACCGGTAAAAGTGTAGAAGGAAATTTGTGTATCAAATATCCATGGCCTTCTATATTACGAACAATATATGGCGATCATGAAAGATGTAAAAAAGAATATTTTTCTCGATTCAAGGGTTTGTACTTTACCGGAGATGGCGTGAAAAGGGATGAAGATGGTTATTACCGTATTCTAGGTCGAGTAGATGATGTGATGAACATTTCTGGCCACCGTTTGGGCACTGCCGAAGTGGAAAATGCGATTAATGAACATCCAAGAGTGGTTGAATCAGCAGTAGTTGGTTATCCGCATCCTATTAAAGGCCAGGGCATTTATGCTTTTGTGATCGCTGACCTAAGCGACCGTACCCCTGCTAACCTATCGCGGGAAATCAGGGTTACAGTAAGCCAGATCATTGGTCCTATAGCGAAGCCTGATAAGATTCAAATAGTGGAAGGTTTGCCTAAAACCCGTTCAGGAAAGATCATGCGTAGAATTCTCAGATCAATCGCCAAGGGAGAAACCAATAATTTTGGTGATATTTCTACTTTGCTTGATCCGGAGGTGGTAGAATCCATTATTACCGGAATACCTACAGTGGATACTCAGTAATTTAATTGTCGTTCCTTGATATAACATTTCACCTGTTGTTGAAGTATTCTTTCGGCAGCAGGTTATTTTAATCCACGGGTAAAAATTGTTTGTTGGGGAAACTTAAATTGATCTGAATGAAACATGTTTCGTGCCTACAGCACTTATATGGCCATATAATCAAGTTTCTACCAAACTTGCATCCCTTCTATGTTGTAATCCAAGAGTTTAGCAGGAAATTTTAATAAAAACCTTTAAATTTGTCCATTACAAGTCTGAAGAGGACATAGCTCTGCTGGAGAGCAACTATTAGCAATAAGACT
>JAEWLI010000190.1 GCA_023393375.1 Bacteroidota bacterium | reverse complement strand
TGTATATACCAACTGGTGCGGATATTGCAAAAGAATGGATGCCACTACATTTTCTGATCCTTCGGTAATCGAATATGTAAATGAAAATTTCTACGCCATAAAATTGAACGCCGAAAGCAAAAAAATGATCACCTTCAACGGATCGGTTCTTTCAGAAGCAGAACTGGCAAAAGCTTTCAGGGTGACAGGATATCCAACCATTGTTTTTATTGATGAAACCTTTCAGTACCTACAACCGGTACCAGGTTATCGCCAAGCCGGGGATTTTATAAAAATGTTGCAACAATTTAACGAAGCAAAAGCGTCAAATCAATAATTTGATTTGAGAAGAAGAGAATTTTCACTCGTGAATTTGGACAGACTCTAATACCCGCTTTGGACCTGTTGCATAATGGGATGAGATTTGGAAATTAGGTGAACAGATTAATACTTATATTATATTTTATTTGTCTGTCAATATTTTGATTCCAAGTCCAATAAATAATAACCCACTAATTTTCTGCATAGTTTTTCCTATTCTATCATGATTACGCAAGGTTTGTGTAATCAACGATGCCGCATAAGCAAGCATCAAACACCATATTGTACCTGTTGTCATGAAAGTTACACCTAATATTAAAAATGGGATTGTTCCATTTGCATATTGAGGATTGATAAACTGAGGCAAGAGGGAAAGAAAAAACAGTGCCACTTTAGGATTTAAAACATTGGTTAACAAACCTTGCCGGTATATTTTAAATAAATCGGTGGTTTCGATCTTTTGTGTTTTATTATCAAACAGGTTATTTCTGTCCAATATCATTTTTATACCAAGATAGACCAGATAGGCAACCCCGATATACTTGATCATATTAAACGTAAAAGCCGATTTAGCTAAGACTATTGATAGTCCAAAAGCTGCAAGTGCTGTATGGATCAATCCGCCGGTTGTAATCCCAAGAACGGAATAAATACCTGCTCTACGACCTTGCGTAATACTACGGGTCAAAATATACATTGTATCGGCACCAGGAGTTAAATTCAAAAGTATTCCAGCAATAATAAATCCTAAATAGTTTTCAATTCCGTACATAGTTATCTGTTATAGGCATAAACATCGATGTTCAAGAAAACACTTTCCTACAATGGTACATAAATTTTAATTTACCTTTTGGGGGTACATGTTTAGTACCGGCATTTTTAATCTGTTTGAGAACCACATATTCCAATATACCAATCATTTACTGGATTATATACAGTCCAAAAATAGCTTCCCCACCATTCTTTGCCAGCTTCAAAAAATGCAGAACAATCAGTGCTCCATTTCATTATTTCTAAGCTCTTTAAATCAGAAAAGAAGTAATTCATGAACGTTATCAAATATTCACCCCTCTCTTTTATAGATTTACCTATTTGAATAGTATAAGGTGGTTCCATAAAAGCATAAACGAAGTTCCCATTTCTCTTTGGGTATTTAATTTCAAACGCTCTTATCCTTTGATCTATTTCGAATTTATTTTTAATGGTTTCCTCTTGATCGTAATAAAAATAGGAATTAAGTGTATCATTTCCTTTAATTCCTCTTACTAATGGTTTCCTTAATTCCAAATCATAAAATGCTCCTAAAAACTCTTCAATCTCTATTTCTTCGCCACTGTCATCTAATTCTTCGAAATCTGTTTTTAATATAGGTAACGATGTCCTATTCCCTTTTGAGCAAGCTCTATTCAGATGAAAATTATTTTCAAAATTAATTAATTCCAGTGTTTGTCTAGCAACTACAAGATGACACTCGTATTTATCTTCAGGTTTTTTACCTTCATGGTTTTCATTTATCCGAAATAAACGAAAGATTAATCCACCTCCTTTATTTATAAAATCAGCGGTTTTCGAAGTCACTTCAATCTCCTTTATTTCTTCGATATTAATTAACATTTCTTCAATCAATTATATTTAGGATGTGATTTAAAAAACTCCCATATCATATCAGTAGCATCCATCCCGGAATTTTCAAGAGTAAACCACTGGTGAGCCCCTCTTTGCATAACATACAAATTTATATCGATGTTGATATCATTGCAATTCCAACTTTTTAAAAGGTAATTATCTTCAATTAGTACTGTATCAGGAATAGTATTGCATGAATAATAGGATGACCATTGGGTAAGAATGCTATCAACTGATTCGTACATGGTTTCAGTGGGATAAGGTTGTCCATAAAATTTCACCACATTGTCATCAAGTGCATGAAAATGCAGTACCGATACAGGATAGTTGGGTATATCGTCACTTTCATAAACCATTTGACCTGATACAGGCGCAATGGCTGCAATTTTATGGGATAACTCAAAGCCAAGCCGATAGGTCATTCTTGATCCATTAGAATGCCCGGTGATGAAAATACGGTTTGGATCAATGGTGTAGTGTGCTGATATCTTTTCGATCATTCCATCAATAAAACCCACATCGTCGGTGTTACCAGTCCACTCCTCCCATGGTCCACCGCAGTTCCATGCCTGAGGATTGTTATAGTCCCATGGGTAAGCGATACCATTGGGATAGGCCACAATAAAACCTTCCTCATCCGCTTTATCGCTCAAATGCGTCCATTGCTCCATACCTTCGGCTGTAGCCGTGTAGCCATGCAAAACTACCACCAGAGGCATATCCACATCCTTTGAATAGGTAGGTGGAACATGCAAAATATAGGACCGTGTGTAATCGTCGTGTATAAGGTAGTTCAAGGCATTGGCAAACGGATACTCATCAATACCTTCATCCTTTTTGCATGTTAATAGAACTATTGACAAAAGGAAAAGGAGAATTAAATAGCGTAGATTTTTCATAAGGGTATTTTATGCATCCTTTTTAGCAAGTTCTATCTTTTTAACATCATTGGCACTATAGGTATAAATGGAAATTATCATTGTAACCATTAAACTAGTGTCGACTCCAATATTTTCAACAAATATTATATGGCTTATTAAAACAAATCAATAAAATGAAAATTTTTATTGAAATTAACAATTCACAAAAACATTAGATGCAACACTATAATGGTGTTGCATCTAATGTCATAGCATCTCTTATTTGTTCTCTTCTAATGAACTGATTAAACCTGTTCTGAGAAAAACAGAGTTGGTTTAATTTGTACTTGCGTCAATAACAGCTTTGAACGCTGGCTTGGGATTCAACTGGCCATCAAATAAAAGTGCATCTTGTCCCCTACGCCATGACCTAGTATCGCTTATACCCCAGAAAGTTACGCGATCAATGACGTTTGAGTGACGCATAAAGATATCGAACAACTTTTTGTATACCTCAGCCTGCTTTATATAGTTTTCTTGTGGGATGGTTCTATCGCCTTGACCCACACCAAAAGCACCGCTGTTATCGCCTGTTGCTGTTACGTCTAGTTCTGTAATAGCAACTCTCAGCCCGAGAGATGCGTAATTTTCAATTGCTTTTTCTACATCTTCTAAGTTAGTGTCCAGGTGCCAGTGCCCTTGAATACCTACACCGGTTATAGGGGCTCCTTCTGCAATGAGACGCTTAAGCAGCACCATCGAACTGGCGTGTTTGCCTTTGTTTTCAACCGCACCCTGTTCAATGTTGTAGTCGTTATAGTATAGTTGTGCATCGGGATCGGCTTCGTGAGCCCATTTAAAAGCCAGATTCAAAACTTCAGGTCCCACAACCTGATACCAACTGAAAGTCCGCAGGTTCTCGGTCTTATGGTCACCACTGTCGGCAATCGATTCATTAAATACATCCCATCCGATGATGCGTCCTTTGTATCGCCCTACCACAGTCTTGATATGTTTCTCCAGACGTTCAAGTGCAACTTCACGGCTAGCCAGGTCGCCCTTGATGCTGCGACGCCACATTTCGTCCATAGTTGGTCGTGGTGCATTCGGATCCCAACCCGCTCCTGGGCGTCTTGGCGGTTGAACTGCTTCTTCAGTTTCCGGATTTACTGCCTGAAAGAACCAGGGTGCTGTTTGCGCATGCCAGCCTAAGGTATGCCCCCAAACCTCTACACCATTTTTCTGACACCAATCGACTAATGAATCAGCAATTGCAAAGTTGTACCTACCCTCCGATGGATGGAGCGACTGCGGTTTCATGCTGTTTTCCGGAGTAAGGATGTTATATTGCGTTTTAACATTTGTCAACTCAGCCTCAGAAAGCCCTCTCAAATCACTTGCAGTTCCAATGAGGAATTTCTCGGCATATGCATCTTTTAGCGTCTTTTGGGGTCCTGTTTTTGTATTGTCCTGCCCGAATGCAGTGACAGCCATTGCCACAATCAGGAAGAAAATAGTAATCAAATTTCTGTAGTACATAATTTATTTTCTTTAGATTTTCTACAAATGTTTTTCAACATAAATATACTGTATTCAACCTTAATAATTTGCTTTATTGAGCAATTAATGAACTAAAAATTGGTCAAAAATGATTGTCGAATAGAATTTACGTATATGAAAAAGGGTTGATTTTGTGAGTATCAGTAAGGGATGCTAGTGCTACGCTCCTGTCCACTGACACTGAAATTAAGTGGAGTTGATAACTTGAATTACTAAAACCTATTTGTCTATACCTCCACCGTTAGGTGGTGTTTAATATTTAATATAGTGGTCATTAGTAATA
>JAEWLI010000138.1 GCA_023393375.1 Bacteroidota bacterium | reverse complement strand
TGTCTACATTGACTAAGTAACCCTATTAGAATCAGGGAAAGCATCAACGGAAAAATTTTATTTGAGGAATACATCGAACAACTTTTAAAGGTTTCTGTGTACAAAATTAATTTTAGTAAAAGGAATGAAGCGGTTAAAAATCGTATAATGTTGGTTATAGAATGTTAACGGCTCATGATACCTGATAGGATTAAGGCATTAAGAGAATAAATATTGATATAATTAAAATATTTATTGAAATATTTAACCTTTGTTTGATTAATTACGTTAACTTTGTAGTAATATAATTATTTATTCATTAATTTGAATTATACTATGAAACCAATTAGAAGTTACAGTGACATGACGGCGGACGAGAAGAAACATTCAGTAGAGCTGTGGAAAAAATTTTATAATTCACAATTGCGTGATGATTTTATATCAAGCTGGAGTTATTATGTAGAACGCATGAATTACCTTCAACAAATTGGTATTGATACTGACAATGACAGAAAAAAATGGCGTCACAGGCTCGAAAGTAACTAAGTTTTTTAATTTTTTTATACTCTATCCCACGGAATTCCGGCAAGGATTATTATTAGGGCAAGGGTGAAGTAAATAAACACAGTTCTATTTTTTAACAGATGGGTGGATTTTTTCTTTGAAGAAATCCTACCTATTGTAATTAAAGCAACTGCTATTAGCATCATAGTAGTATGTTCCACAATCCAAAACCTAATTTCCGGATTTTTCATGGCAACAGACATGTTCTGTAATCCGATTTTTACTATTGGGCTAATAAAAAACAATGCTATTCCCAATATGAATTGGGTATGCATGAATATCAGGGAAAATAAAGATAATTTATCATCTAGAACTGTATAATCCTGTTTTTTTAACCATCCTGCCAGACTTTTTATAATGGTAATCAGAATAATTATCAAGATGATCCATCTTAATACGGAGTGTATATTTAATAAAATACTATATAACATTTGGGAAAATTTAAGTTTAAAAAAGTCAGGCAAATATATAAAAGAAAATAGTAGTTGTGAATTTATCTTCTACTTATGTATTAATAATAACCTGATAATGTGAACGATTCTTTTTTAGAGTCCAGCAGTTTTCCATCCTCACATTTTAATATTCGTGCAGGATGGTTTTTTACTAAATGGTGATTATGGGTGGCCATCAAAACAGTGGCTCCACTATTGTTAATATCCAAAAACAGATCGAAAATACCCTGAGAAACATCAGGATCCAGATTTCCGGTAGGTTCGTCAGCTATAAGTAAGATAGGTTCATTTACCAATGCCCTGGCTACTACCACACGTTGTTGTTCGCCACCTGATAATTGATGCGGCATTTTATTGCCTACAGCACCCAATCCAACCATCATTAATATTTGAGCCAGGCGGTCCTTCATTTTTGAGCGATCACGCCAACCGGTGGCTTTCATCACAAAATATATATTTTCTGCGACGGTGCGGTCATAAAACAATTGAAAATCCTGAAAAATAATCCCCAATTTTCGTCTTAAAAATGGGATATTCTTGTGCTTGATATCCTTTAAACTATGTCCGGCTACGGCAATTTCACCAATTCTTAAAGGTAAATCAGCATACAGGGTTTTTAAAAGAGATGATTTTCCACTGCCTGTCCGGCCAATTAAAAACACAAATTCACCTTTTTCTATTTCGAAATTAAGATTTTGCAAAATGGACTTATCTTCTTGATAGATACTGGCATCTTTTACCAATACCACAGGATCGGAGGAGATGGATAAACTCATAAATCAAGCTTTTTTAATTGGCCATATGGCAGATCATTGATTAAATTTTCTATCATTTGTTCCTTCCCTTCCAATCCGAATTTTTCTAGCTTTTTCAATGGTCGGTCAGCCCTGAAGTAGGCGATTAAAATAAAATCCTCGTCACGAAGCTGTATATAATCAGGAATTTTTGCTTTACCCTTCACTTTAATAATGTACATGAATAGCGATTTATTGTTCCAAAAATAACTAAAACAATGTGGATATGTTCAATCGAGAAGGAATTTATAAAAAAAGGCAGCCGGTATCGCACCGCTACGACCGCTTACCCTTGCTCCCTTCCGGACCTGGGGGGATTCAGCAGGAGCTGGTCGTACCGACATGCCACTGCAAAATTAGTGAAACTTTTTCGGAATGTGAAATAAATTCTATTAATCAAATCAAGTGGAGTATAAAATAAATGATGAAAAACTAAGGGTTCAAATTTTTAAGGGTACCTATTGGGTATTAAAAAAAATCCTCAACTTCTTCCTGTAGTTCTTCGTTGGAATCCTCTTCTTCCACATCATTTTTCTTACGATTCCAAAACCATCTTTTTTTCTTTTTTTCCTCTTTCACTTCCGGCTCAATGTTTAATGGTTTTTCCTCTTCGTCTTCGATAATCCGGGGATCTTCCCAACCATGAAACTGCCTCATGTATTTTAAATAAATATCCTGATCTCTTTTGGGGCTAACTTGGGGTGTAACTAAGGCGAAAAGCGAATCTACATTTTCCCCATTAAAACCATCCATATGACTAACCATTGCTACCGAATCAATTGGAGGAGGAAAGTCCATTTCCATTTTAACCGTATGAATTTCCTTTTGCTTTTTGTTGAATTTCATCTTAACAACAATTCCAGTCTTGTTTTTATTGACGAGGAGTTTACTTTTAGGAAGTGAGTCTTCACTGAATTGAGAAAAGAATGACCTTGTTTTTTTTTCATCCAAAATAAACGCACTATGGTAAGCCGGGCATGCATACTTCCTTTGGCAAGCACTGAAATAAATCATGCTTATAAAAATAATCAGCCAAAAGGAATTATTAAATTTTATCATACCTGTTTATAAAACGACAATACTATGGCAGTGCAAATTTATCATTACTGTGCACAATATGAAAGAATGTAAGATCAGTAGACGCAATTGATTCAAAATAAACCTGTTATATAATACATAAGGCTACAATATATAACACATATGTAAAACATTACCTGCAAAACATTACTGTTATCAATCTACCGGGTGCTTTATCTGCAGACAGGTAATATGAAGAATTACAGTACATTATAAGCTATTTATATTTCAGCAGACAAAGCATTACCGGTCGAATAACAACAATTTATTCACCATGTAATTTTTGATATAAATATACTTAAATAACAAAAGGTAACCGGATAAAATAAATAATTTATTATAATAAAGCTATACAAATTTTTTTCTTTCCAGGATGGCACCCTGAACAATCAATTCTTTCTGTATATCATTTATGTCGATATTTCGGGGAGTTGTATTCTTTTTTGAAGCAATTGCGGCACAAACTCCAGCGGCTTGTCCTGTTGCCATTGCTGTGGGCATTACCCTATAAGAGGAGTGCGCTTCATGATCCCCCGATATACTCCGTCCGGCCACTAAAAGGTGATCCACACCTTTTGGCAAAAGGCACCTCAGAGGTATATCATAGGATTCACCATCTGGTAATCTTTTTAACAAGGTACCTTTACCTGTTGGATTATGTACATCCATTGGGTATGAACATTTGGCAATGGCATCATCAAATTTCTTTGCTTCCAACACATCATTGGCTGTCAAAATATAATCACCGATAATTCTCCTGGTTTCTCTTACCCCGACTATTACACCTGTCTGGGCTACATAAGCATTTTCAAATCCTGGAACATATTTTTTCAAAAAAGTTGAGATTCGTTTAATTTGTCGTCTTCCTTCCCATTCAGCATAAGACAAATCCCATACATCCGTACCTAACACTTTGGTAATCCGTGTGGAGTTTACACTTATCTCTTTCTCATGGGGAGTATCGAAAAACAACATATCTTCTCGAGACAGATCTAATTCTCCATTTAATGTGGCTTGTTTGATCAGGTCCCAAAGTCCATGAACACCCTTCCATTGCTGTGGGTTTCTTTGTATGTAATCATTAAATCCGGTACGTTGAAATTCAATCATTCTAAACATCAACGTCATGGGCTGAACCAGGTGATCTTCCATTCTGCCCACTTCAAATTTTGCTCCGGCACTTACGGCAACATCTCCATCACCAGTACAATCGATAATATTGTCAGCAGTGATTACTAATGGGCCGGATTTGGTTTCCAAAACTGCCCCCCATTTTTCATTTTGTTCAAATATGCCACTGACAAATGAGTGGAATAACATTTCAACACCATGATCATCCAGCCATTCCATAGCTACTATTTTGAAAACTTCCGGATCGAATGGGACTACATAACCGGTTTGCAAAGTTGGCGATATTGCTCCTCCGCTTTTGATCAGTCTTTCCAGAAGTTCTGAAAGTACACCTGCTACTACAGGATCTCCAGGCCCATGATCATTGGGGAACAGTAACCCATTCGTAGATCGGGGTGGATGAGTAGCTTTCGTTTGGGTATGAAAAGACATCAATGGCATTACAAGAGCAGCTGTGGCATTACCGCCAAGAAAACCATATCTTTCAATTAAGATGACTTTGGCGCCTGTTTTAGCGGCCCCTACCGCTGCACCAAGACCAGCAGGGCCTCCCCCTATTACCAAAACGTCGGTTTTGGCGATCATTGCTGCTTTTCGTGGTGGCAAAGTGAGTTCTATGGGAAGTTTTGGTCGTTGTAATATTGGCATATTTCAGATTTTTAATTCACATCATCATTTTTTCTCCTTAATCTCCTCCAATAGTTTCATTAGGATTTTGTGTGTTTCTTTGGCTTTCTTTTGAATATCAGGAAGCTTAGCTTTGATTTGATCTTTCAATCCCTTTTTAGCATCCCAGAAATAATCAATATGTGCAATCAATCTGCCC
>JAEWLI010000146.1 GCA_023393375.1 Bacteroidota bacterium | reverse complement strand
ATGTAGAGCTGATCAAAGGCGGTTTTCCTGCACGCTATGGAGGGCGTTTGTCCTCAGTTATCGACATCAGCATGAAAGAGGGAAACATGAAGAAGTTCCAGGGTGAGTGCTCCATATAGGGTTGATTTCTTCGAAGCTTACGGTTGAAGGCCCAATTGTGAAAGACAAGACTTCATTTATCGTTTCGGGACGAAGGACATACATCGATCTTCTAGCTCGACCCTTTATGAAAGCAGAAGGTGGAGAAGAAATTTTGGGATATTTTTTCTACGACCTCAATGCAAAGCTCAACCATAAGTTTTCAGATAAAGACAGGATCTTCCTGAGTGTATACACTGGCGACGACAAGTTCTATTTAAAATATAAATATGACGAGTACCATAACGGCAACATTTACAGGAGCAATGAAGAGGGAGGAATTAGATGGGGAAATATCACCACTGCATTGAGGTGGAACCACATATTGAATCAGAAACTTTTCAGCAACACTACGCTCACATATAGCAGGTATAGATTCAACACCAAACTGGAGGAGGAATCGGAAAGTATTATCGACGGAACTAAGGAGAATACATACTATTCACTTAAATACTTATCCGGTATACAAGATTATGCACTTAAAGTGGACTTCGACTACTTACCAAACCCGAAAAATCATATTCGTTTTGGTACAAGCGTGATCAAGCATACCTTCAATCCCGGAGCATTTGGCTATAAAGAAACCAATCAAGCCGATACCACCTTGGGTGCTCCAAAGATGGGTGCTACGGAATTCGGGTTATATGTAGAAAATGACATTATTGTCACTAACCGATTGAAGCTCAACGTAGGTTTGCATCTTTCCGGGTTCAATGTAGACAGCAAGTTTTACAATTCTTTGCAACCACGTCTGGCTGGAAGGTATTTGTTCTCACCCACCTTTTCTTATAAATTTTCTTACAACCAGATGCAGCAGTACATCCACCTGTTAACCAATTCGGGTATTGGCTTGCCCACTGATTTGTGGGTGCCGTCTACAGGAACGATACAACCGCAACATGCTGAACAATTTGCCATGGCCTTTGTAAAAAATTTAAAATCAACTTATGAAATCAGTTTGGAAGGTTATTATAAAAAGATGAAAAACCTGATCGAATATAAAGAAGGAGCCAGTTCCTTTAATTTGGAAAAAGATTGGGCAGGCAAAGTTGAATCGGGAGAAGGGAACAGCTACGGAGCTGAGTTATTTTTACAGAAAAAGCATGGAAGCATTACCGGTTGGATAGGTTACACTTTAGCATGGTCTAATAGAACATTTCAAAACATAAATGAAGGGGAAACTTATCCCTACAAGTATGATAGAAGGCATGATTTGAGTGTAGCCATGATGAAAAAACTGGGCAAAAAGGTGGAATTTTCTACCAATTGGGTATTTGGCACAGGGAATGCAATTACCTTACCTGTAGCGAGTTACCTGACTGCCTATGGACGTTATGGTGAGGGAGTTTATGATTACGGATCCAGAAATTCTTTTAGGATGAACTCTTACCATCGACTAGACCTGAGTTTTAGTTTTGTAAAAAAGACCCGTTGGGGCGAAAGACGTTGGATTTTGGGTGTTTATAACGCCTACAATAGGAAAAATCCCTTTTATGTAGATGTTAAATCCAGAAATAATGAAAGGGGTTCTTATAATCAGTTCGTACAATATAGCTTATTCCCCATAATACCATCTATCAGCTATAGCTTTAAATTTTAAGGAAATGATTAAAAAATGGATATACTTCTTCGCTATAGTGTCATTGGCAGCATGTGAGCAGGTAATTGATATTGACATGCCACCCCACCAAAACAGGTTGGTGGTCAATTCGATAAATGGGACCGATAGCTTATTTTACTTTTTTGTGTCCAAAAGCAGGGGGATTACCGAGCCCACTGCACCCTATGAGTTTATTGACAATGCAAAGATAAAAATCTTTCGAGGAGACAATTTGTTGGAAATAATTGAGGGTACTACTGTCGAAGATGGTTATCGATATGCATCGTCATTAGCCAGACCGGAGACAAAAAATACATATAGAATTGAGGTTGTAGCACCAGGATTTGATCAGGTTATTGCTTCTGATGAAGCGCCATCCGCAACAAAGATCAAAGAAATTGAACTGGACCTTAAGAATAAAACAACCAGGGACTATACTACACATTATCAGCTTACAGTTACTTTCTCCGATCCGGCTACAGAAAAAAATTATTACATGGTACAAGCTTTTTTCAGAATCACCTATTCTAATGAAGAAGAAGATGAGGAAGTGCATAAGTGGGGGGATTTTTTTGTCAAATTGTATTCGGATGATCCACTTATTCAAAACGAAAACAATACCGATTCGAGGTTTACCCCCGATTTATTATTTACCGATGTTGCTTTTGATGGTAAACAGGATATTAAATTGAATTTGGGATTCAGGTCGTTTTCAATGTATCCGTATTCTAATATGTATACAATTCGTTCTGCTGAATGTCACGTGGTTTTAAAATCTACTTCAGAAGCTTTGTATAAATATGTTCGTAGCCAAAACCTACAACTTGATGCCCAAGACAATCCTTTTGCTGAGCCTGTAAAAGTTTTCAACAATATTACTGAAGGTTATGGTATATTCGGAATTTATGCCAATGATGTGATTAAAATAGAAATACCCGTAGAAGATTTAGAAGAATTGATGTAGCTCTGTCTATCTCCAATTCTTGCAGAATATTCACCTTATTCATGGAATGTGCAGGACTTGATAAATTAGATGTAAATACTTTTAACAACCGATCATATGTTGTTTAGTTTTGGGGTTGTTGGTGACGAAAGATTGTGTCTCATTATATTCTTTGGTGCTATAATCGCCATATTCTGAAGTCCTTGTTGTAATGCCAACGAGGACTATTGCCTCTATATTAATTATTCAATTATTCATCCCACTTTTATTTATTCTTTAAATAATTTATACCTCTTATGAAAATAGTTATTGCTGCTGATTTCCATAAAATAAATTCCTGCGGGTTCATCAGACATATCTATAACCGTTCCATTTGCGTTTGTACTCTGTTGAAAACGCACATTTCTGCCAAGTACATCATTGATACTGAGAATTAAATGGCCTGAATTAATATTTTGGATGGTAAATACCCCTTTGTTTGGATTAGGGTATAAAATAAACTCATCTTTCCACTTCGTCTTGTTTTCTGTAAGCATGATCGTGAAACATGCAGAAGTGTCGGAACAACCATCTTTTGAAACGATTACTGCGTAGCTGCCACTTTCTGTAGCTTCAAATAACTGAGTATTATTCGATAATTGAGTGTCATTATTACAATCCCACCAAAAGTAACTATCACCTTCAGGAGCAGCTGTCAAAACATGGCCATCTTCTAAAATGGTAGCTTGAAAATCCACTATTTCAAGATTCAGAGTAATTAGGCTGTCACATCCCATGGAACTAGTTAGGATATGATGATAAATACCTGTTCTACTGTATTCAATATTGTTGAATACAAAAGTTTTACACGCAGATTGAGAAATTTCTTTGCTAACGGGAGAAATTGTCTGTACCATAAATCTGCAAGTGCTTTGGTTATTGAACAAATCGGAAGCGGTTATCGTAATTTCAGTTGGAACAGTGATAATGGTACCTTTTTTGGGAAATTGCTCTAAAATAACATGCCCAGAGTTGTCACTTGCGGTCACGATTAAAGTGTAGTCGGGCAGTTCTGATCCAGCACATAAGATCTGTTCGGTTAGACAAGTAACTGTGGGTGGTTCTGTATCCAAAACAGGGATATTGATATTATGGCAAGCTGATGTGTCCTGACAAATGCCGTTAGTGGTAATAAGTGCGTAAGTTCCTGAAACTTGAGGTTGGAACATTAATGTATCTTCAGCTAGTACGATATAATTCTCATTGCAGTCTACCCATTGCAAGGTATTATTAGTAATAGCAGAATACATTAACGTTTTATCTATCGTTACCACACTTTTAACCTTAATGATTTTCAGGTTCAGCACTACTATACTGTCGCATCCATTTTGGGCAGTGAATATGTGAGTATATGATCCACTTTCGGTGTAGAGGGTTTCATTAAATTCGAAGCTGTTGCAGGCGGTCTCATCAACTGTTGTATTATAACAAGGAGTTATACTTACTAAAATTTGACAGCTGCTTTGATTTAAAGACGAATCAGTTGCTGTAACAGTAACCAGGATTGGCTTTGTTACTATTTCCCCGACGGGAGGATCTTGTGTAATTACAATTCCACCAAAATCATCTTTTACCGTTACCATCTGGGTAAAATCAGGTAATTCATCTCCAAAGGAAACCTGTTGATTTATTGGGCAAATAATAGAAGGGGGATTATCTTTATATAAATAAGTATAATCCATGTCGTCATAAAAAAGCGATGAAGGCTGATCATTGTCTGTGTTAATTAACAGAAATTGGATATTCTTAATATTTTTCCATTCCAATGTTACATATGCATACATATAATAATCCCATGGGTCCAATACTTTTCTGTATTTTAGAATATCATTCCCATCATATCCTAAAATCTCTAATGACTGGACATAGTAAATCATGTCAACCATTAACCATAATCCATTAACATCAATTAAAGAGTTGGTTCCTAATTTAGCGGATCTTCCTGAAATAGCCATTCCATGCCCAGCTCCGGTTCTTGGCAAATAATTCCTAATATTATCCCAGCCTGAATCATCCCAACTCCATAAATGCCCATCTTCTGTCCAAGAACGTGTGCCAAATGGCTCATCAAAGTTTAGTGTGTTGTTAATCAGGTTTCGGACAATAACAACCTTAAATAATCTTTCGGTATTGTTTTCTATATTATAATCTGAAATTGTTAATTCTTGTCCGGTTGTTTTAATAACCACATATAGGTAGTATTCCCCTGGAGCAATATGGGTTGAGACTGCTAACGAATTATTAGTTGTGGCACTATTGCTCCAATTAAATCCAATCCAATTGGAATAACCAATCATAAATGCCGTATCATCAAAATCCGATTTTAGCGATAAATAATATTCATAAGTAATATTATGGATATTATCAGTGCCATTGTTGATTAATGATAATCTTACTTCAATCATATCTCCCATTCTCACAGTATCCGAGCTTAAATTGGTCGAAGATTCTACCGACAGGTCAACAAGTGCATTTCTAATAGTAATAGGCCCAGACCATAAGTTGTTGTCTTCATTATCTTCAATGATTTCAGATCTTACATCAGCCTTTACAATGATATATTTAAATTTATCATCAGCGTTAATCCCAAATTGATTTGCACCACCAGAAATCGGCAACTGAATAGTTTCGTTTGGGCTTAATGCAGTGAAACTTACAGATCCTCCATAAATATCTGTATGATCCCAGATTTCATCTTCAGAAAAATAAATTTTGGTAACATTAAAATTTGAAATTGTAGCATCACCGATGTTTTTCAAGGTAATGGTACCTTCGAATTTTTGATATTGAATTTGGTTAATGTCATAGTCTACAGTGAGAACTGTTAAATCAGGACCAGCAATAATGTGTGAAAAGGTTAAAGAGAAACAGATCAATAAAAGGAAGTATCTCATGGAATATCGATGAATTATTCTTGTTGTACTTAAAAGTGTTTAAGAAATGTTTATTGAAATTCAAAATACATGATAAAACATCAACAAACAAAAGCAAAAACATCAAAAAACCTACAAGATACAGTTGTGTTGATGAATTGTGAGTAGAGAAATTGTTGAATTGTGATTCTTTTGATATTTTGATGGGTTATGATTGAGGATTGTTATAAGATGTCCAATCCATCAGCTAAATCTATCATAATAGGTTCATTAACCTTGCGCCTTTTTAATTTTCATTACCAATTATGAATTAGTTCACAGATTACCCGGACTTGCCCGGAATTTTGCCATTTTTGTCCTGTTTTAGTTTATACTGTCAACTTATATCAGGACATGACACACATGACACCCTCTGCCCTCTGCCCTCTGCCCTATGCTCCTTTTTCCTTTTTCCTTGCTCCTTTCTCCTTGTTCCTTTCTCATTTATAAACTGAGTTCACCCTCCAATAAGTAATTTCAGGTGGTCCGGCCAGAAAATCTTGTGAGTTTTTCATAAACAATTGCAAATGTTCGGTATTCATGTGTTCATTGCGATAATACTCTTCGTTGTCCCATTCTTCGTGTAATAGAATATTGGAATTGTCTGCTGGATCAATGTATATCGATATCCTGACAAAATGATCTTCCTTTTCCACCTTCTCCATCAATGTTTTTAATGCATTCACCGCATCAATATTTTTATTGGGTTGGGTTTTGTAACGTACCAAAACCGTTATGTTTTCTCCAGGGTTGGATTCTCCACAACTTATGAAACCAACTGCAATTAATATTACGAGTAAGTGAAAAAGTGTTTTCATATTAAAAGATTAAATTTTACGAAAATGAAAAATGGCAGATGCATAAATAAATTATAAACACTGAGTATTTATGATCGATAAAAAATCATAAACATAAACCTCGATTTCTTTGGTTTTGTTTCTTTGGATTTGATTTATGCAAATACGGACGGTTTCTGGTTCGGGTCTATCGTAAGACGTTCCATGGAACGTCTTTACAAATTACTCATACCTCAATGCCTCCACCGGATTCCTCGTGGCTGCTTTCCATGACTGAAATGATACCGTCAACAACGCAATGCCCAATGCCAACACACCCGCCAATGCAAATATCCACCAGCTCATTTCTGTTTTATAGGCGAAATTTTCGAGCCATTTGTTCATAGCATACCAGGCGATGGGTGTGGCGATTACGAAAGCGATGACCACCCATCTTATAAAGTTCATATTCAACAGACTAATAATTTGAGTGATTTTTGCACCATTTACTTTACGTAGCCCAATCTCTTTTCTGCGGTTTTGAGCGGTGTAGCTTGCCAGCGCAAATATTCCGAGCGACGAAATAAGTATCGCGAAAATGGCAAAATAGCCAACTATTTTAGCTGTACGTTCTTCCTTTTGGTAAGCAGCATTTATAGCGTCATCAATAAAATTTAGAATTAGTGGATCTGATGGAGATATTTCTTTAAAAACCGCTTTTGACTGCTCTACAATAGAGAATAAATTTTCACCTGAACCTCTTACCAATACATAAGGAGCCCAATTCATATTCCTTAACTCAAACATAGTTGGACGGGGCTTTTGATATAACGACCTGAAATTCATATCTTCCACAACTTCACTAACTTTTATCACATTATCGTGGAGTTTAAATTCGTTGTAAGGAGGTTCAAGCTCTAGGTCATTTACTGCAGTTTTATTTATAACCAGAGCAAACTTATCGTCTCCATCCATATTATCGGTAATTGAAATTCTATTTTTTAACGAAATCCCAAGAGCTGAAAAGAAAGCGGTATCGACCCTGAAGTGGTCGAAACTCTGCGCTTTATCATTATAAACAAAAGACTGGTTATTAATTGGACCTCCCGGAAAATCCTGACAAAAAGAAATTGCCTTTACACCCGGTATTTTCATTAACTCATCCCCGAATGCATTTTTCTGTTTATTTGTATCGTCCGTCATTTTTATATAAAATGTATGGCCCTTATCAAATCCCAGGTCATAATTTTTCATATAGCTATTTTGCTTCAAAATGAAAGCAACAACAACTATTAAAACAATGGAAACGGTGTATTGAAAAACTACCATCGTTTTCTGGCTAAAACTGTTTTTTAGCCGCGACGGAACTCCTTTCACAATTTCAAGAGATTTGAACCCGGAAAGAATAAGCGACGGAATAAAGCCTGCAATAAATCCGATCACAAAAACTACCAGCACACTACGTAACAGAAAACCATTATTAAATACATCGGAAAACGTAAGACTTGTGTTTATCAACTCATTAAACTTTGTTAAAATAAGGGCAGTCAATAAAAAAGCTATAGTGGTTGAAACAAAACTCACAATTGTCGATTCCATTAAAAACTGCCTGATAATGCTCCAACGCATTGAACCAATAATCTTTTTTATTCCTACCTCTTTCGCCCTTTTAACCGATTGGGTGATACTTAAATTAATGTAGTTGATAGCCGCAATTACTACAATGGAAAAAGCAATAATAGCGAGAATATTAAGGAACTTTTTATTGCCTTGCCGTGTCCCGATATAATCTAATGCCGAGAGATTAAAATAAACCTCCTCGATCGGCATAAACGAGATTTCCTTGCTCCTGTCGTTTTGAAAAACCCAGTAAAATTCTTTGACTTTTTCCAGTAACCCTGTTTCATGTGCCTTTATGTTGCTGTTTTTATTAGCCAGTACATAAAGACCAAAGGAATTGTTCCCATAATTTTGCATAAAATACTTCGAAGCATCTTCTTCACTCATTCCCCATATTCTGGGTACCATTGAAAAATTGATAATCATGTTTGGCTTGACAAAATGGGTATTATCTTTAAAATCACGGTATATACCGGAAACCACAAAATCCTTTCCATTAAATTTAATATTTTCCCCGACCGGGTTCTTGCCCTCAAAAATTTTCTTTGCATAACTTTCTGAAAGCACAGCACTCTCTTTTGTTGATAAGATGTCACTGGGATCTCCCATGAGTATTGGAAATGAAAAAATGGTGAAGAATGTTGAATCAGTTAACAAACAATTGCCACTTTCAAACTTTTTATTATCATAGGATAAAGTACCAGTCATTGTAAAAGTCCGGGTGTAGCTTTCAGCCTCGGCAATATTTTCTAAAATATACTGCCCAAAAGGCGGTGCAAAAGTTTCAATATTATCGCCATGTACGCGATATATTCTGTCTTTATTCGCGTGAAATGTATCCACTGAAATCTCGTTGGATACATAAGAAGATAATAATAAAACAATGGTTATGGCAATTGCCAGTCCAAAAATATTAATTGCTGAATGAAGTTTGTTTCTCTTCAAATTACGTAGCATCAGTTTAAATTGTATCCAAAACATATTTGTTGCTTTTTAATTTGTTTCATTCATAGTAAAGAAAAGATTTTACTTATACCTCAGTCCCTCTACCCGGTTGCTCTTGTTGCTGCTTTCCAGTACATGTCTGAATCAGGATTACCTGGATTCTGTGATTTTCAATTATTTCTCCTTGAATAATTGCTTCTTGAAAGATAGTGTGTCACCATTTTTCCAATGTTTTTAAATCCTATTCATCCTTCCATCCTGCAAATCCTGATTCAGATATTTTACTCGCACCTCAATGCCTCCACCGGATTTCGCGTCGCCGCCTTCCAGCTCTGCCAGCTCACCGTCAGCAATGCAATCCCCAATGCCAACACCCCCGCCAAAGCAAATATCCACCAACTCATTTCGGTTTTGTAGGCGAAGTTTTGTAGCCATTTGTTCATGACAAACCAAGCAATAGGTGTGGCGAAGATGAAAGAAATAATCACCCATTTTACGAAATCTTTGTTCAAAAGAGCCATCACTTCCCAGTTTTTGGCACCATTTACCTTGCGGACGCCGATTTCTTTGGTGCGATAACGGCTGCTGTGAAAAGAAATTACGAACAGTCCAACCATTGATAAAAACAAGCTGACACTACAACAAGCAACAATCAGTTTTACATAATTCCTGTTATTCCGATGTAACCACTCATACCTTTCGCCAATGGTTTCCATGGATGGAGGATAATTTGGAACTATGTTTCCCCAAATATGATTGATCGCAGCTTTAGCTTCCTCTACTCGGCCTTCTTTGGCTTTTACAAGAATATTTCGCCCCTCATTGCCGAAAGAAATATATGCTGGTTCTACCAATGAATTTAAGCTGGAATAGTGAAAATCTTTTACAATCCCCACAACAGTCTTTTCTTCCATTCCGGGCATGCTTTTTCCTAACAGATTCTCATCGGAAAACATTTGAGCAAGTGATTGATTGATGAGGACTTTATGCTGGTTGTTAATAGGATTTCCAGAAAACCCTTGTCCCTCAATGACTTCGATTCCTAAAGTTTCAACATAATTTTCGTCACCAATAAATCCTGCCGGGGAATATTGTTTTTTCTCTCCATTTTGTTCAAAAAACAGCAACAATCTATAATAATCCGATACCGGCGAGGCGGTGGTAACAGATGCTTGTTGAATGGAAACATTTTGTGTCAATTCCTCTTTAATCACGTTTACCTTATCCGCATACTCCCATGGTATTTTTACTTCGATCACCTGTTTATCCATACCAATTGGTTTCTCACTAATAAAGTTGATTTGCTTGAAAATGGTAATACAACCAATCAGCAGGATCACCGTGGCCGCTAACTGAAAAATATTAAAGGCAGGCAATTGATTTCGTTTTGTCTTTTTACCCATTGAAGAAACAGGCCGATTTTTATGAGATTTCAGATGAACCCAAATAAAAGCTAATGTCAACATTAACAAAGCAATTGCAATTCCTGAAAGCAATAGGATCTGATTTAACTGAAATAAATAATTAATCGTGAGTTGGGTGTTTACCAATTCATTAAAAAATGGCATAACCCAAACGGTCAATAACAACCCTGGTATAAATGAGATGCCCACAAGGAGGAGATATTCCACCATAAAATCCATAATTAAGCTGGCATCCCTTCCACCATTGATTCTCCGCACCATAATTTCCTCAGATCGATCTGTGAGTTTATTTTTCACCAAACCCAAATAATTGAATGCCGCTACACCTAATATCATCAAACCAATAACCAAGGCGATCCAAAGGTCTGTTTTATTGCGGCTGGCTTCTACCGGTGATCTTCTGGAAGTGTTAAAATAGGTGTTTTGAATACTTCCCAGCGTGTAAGAACCCGGAGTCCCGGCATGGATGATGGGAATGGATTTGTTATGTTCGGCAAAAAATTTTTCCACAGCATCCGGACGTGCATGTTCGGATAATTTGATAAAGCACCTGCTGTCATATTCGTTATTGATGAGCCGTACCATGTCAAAATTGATTTGGGTGTTCTCAAGTGGTTTTTTAAATACACCTTTTACAATCATTTGCTCTTCTTTTTCCCGATCGGTGAATGTAATTACCTGGCCAATGGCCGAATTAGAGCCAAAATATTTTTTTGCTAATTTTTCTGAAATCACAATATCTTCAGGGGTTTTCAATACCGATTCAGGATGGTTGTATAATAGCTGATAAGAAAAAAAATCGAAGAAATTACCTGATGTAGCAATAATAATGGGCTCATCAAAATAGTCGTGATTGTTCACCGATATCTTATGGACTGGAGCGTGGTTAATCCGGCAATAATCATCCACTTCAGAAAAATTTTCCTTCATAAATTCTGCCGAACCGTACCTGGTGTGGAACATTTTCTTTCCCGGCGACCACGGATCATCTGCTTTTAATGCGTAGATCAAATGCTTATGGGCATGAAAGCTATCGGTTTGTAGTTCCCTGGTGATGAATGAACCAATCATAGTGGTGCATGCTATACCCATTGCCAGACTGGTTATGATTACCAGTGAGTTTATACTTTGACTATTAATCCTCCGGATGGCGGGTATAAATTGATTCATAATAAAACATTCAAATAATGATCTGACAGATAGCTATTTGAAGATAGTTAATATTATGCCAACTTAAAAATGTATGCTCAACAGCCATGCAAGCCAACAAAGTGAGATTGACTGTTAACTTTTTTTACAGGGGCTTGTCAATATTATATACAATAGGATGATTGATAATGAGCGTCTTTGGTTCTAAATCAGTGTAGAAAAAAAGAATAATTACTGGCTCATTTATCATCTTCATCAATTGTACGCCCCCTGTGAATCCTTTAGGTTCATAGAATTTACTTCAATGATAGGTTTTTATTGATAATCAGTGATGGGTTCACATGTTTATAGTAAAATGCTCATATAAGATACCGACCCTAAAGGGGTTGAATAAATGCTTATCCCTAAAAAAATATTTTGGAGGAAAACAGGTAATATCGTAACGTATGGTTGAAAATGACCGTATTTCAAAACTGAAGCCTTGTCCAAGTACCTGTTTTGAGGCAACCTGAACAAGGCTTCGTAATAATTTAAGGAATAAACTTTAACCTATCAAACTTCTATTTTTTTGAAGCTACCGTTAATACTGTAACCGATTGGGGTTGTAAAGTTACTGAAACCTGATTCCTTTTTACATTGACTTTTACATCTTTTGGCGATACATTATCAGGCTTTTCAAAAGTATTGATGGCATTGATTTCTGATGCATATATCGATTCACCTGTTGCTTTACCGATTGACTGTCCTTCCAATGAAAGCTCAATATTAACAGTATTATTAGGATCTATATTGGTTATAGCAATGTATGTTTGGCCATCTTCTCCTAATGCAGCAATGGCATCTACCTGTGGAAGTTGGATGTCATCAATCTGGTAGCTGCCTTTATCAAAATCGAGATCAATTCTGGTCGCATTCTGAAAAGGAACATACAAACGAAATGCATGATAAGTTGGTGTCAGTATCATTTTTTCCTTATCTGTAAGGATCACAGCCTGAAGGACATTGATCATTTGAGCAATATTGGCTGCTTGAACCCTGTCGGCATGTCTGATAAATATATTAAAATTTAAAGCTGCAACCAGGGCATCACGTATAGAATTCTGCTGCATAAGGAATCCGGGATCAGTTCCTTCTGTAGGTGCATACCATGTGCCCCATTCATCAACCAATATGGATACCTCTTTTTCAGGATCATATTTATCCATTATGGCTTTGTTATCCACAATAAATTTGTCCATGCCAAGCGTTTCCTGAATTACAGCAGCATAACCAGATTCATTAAAACCAGTGGCAGGGATAACGGGTGGCCAACCACCACGGGTATATTTATGGAGTGACAGACCCTGAATATTCCAGGTCCAGGTCTTGTTTGCCCAGGCTTCCATTATTGCTTCTGTGTAACCAAAACTATATTCGTCAAAACTGTCAGGACCTACAGCCACATATTTCATATCTACATCAGCGTTATAATTTTTATTAAAGGTGCCGAATTTCTTGAGCTCCGTAATATACTCTTCAGGGGTAAAAGGGCCACCACAACCCCAAACTTCATTGCCAATTCCCCAGAATGGCACTTTATAAGGCTCAGGATGACCGTTACGGGCGCGTTCTTCTGCTAAAGCTGATCCAGTGGCAGTCAGGTACTCCAACCAATCAGATGCTTCTTTCACCGTACCTGAACCCACATTGGCAGAAACAAAAGCATCAGCACCAATTTGTTCCAAAAAATCAAAATATTCGTGCGTGCCAAATGAATTGGGTTCAGAAATTCCTGCCCAACTGGCATTGATCCTGCCTTTTCTCTCTTCTTGCGGTCCAATGCCATCACGCCAATGATATGAATCAGCAAAACAACCACCAGGCCATCGTACATTTGGCACCTTAATTACTTTCAATGCCTCAACCACATCGTTCCTGATGCCCCTTGTGTTGGGAATGGTTGATTCCGGACCCACCCAAATACCTTCATAAATTCCACGTCCCAAGTGTTCGGCAAAATGACCAAAGATATGTCGGTTGATCTCCGGGCCGGTTGCTGTGGGTTTGACCTGGATTTTCACGGTTTTATTTTGCGCATAAACAGTACCCGAGTTAAATGGTACAATTACCGCAATTAAGATGGATATTAAAAAATAGTTTTTTAAATAATTGTGGAGTTTCATATTGCTTTTGTTTTATTAAAATGACTATGAGAACAAATTTATAGAAATTTTCTCTGATGGGAAAGGTCATTTTCAAAGGTTGGTAGGCTGATTTATGTTTTCCGGATGTCTAAAATTTCAATGATCAATATTGATTTAACAAATTATTTTGATTTGCATTTTTAGAATCTTTTGTTGTCTCTATCTAAATAATTTAACTCCTAATTGCCTCTATGTAACAAGGGTGAAAGCATCTGTAACATTATTCCAAGCCACGCAATTGCTTTGTTAGTAGATTTATGGTTTAATTAAAACCAAAATAACCTATGAATTCATCCTAATAGTTAAACACCAAATTACAATTTGAATACTAATTGTATAAAACCAGAGAGAAGCAACTATGCAATGCCTCGAATGCGAACAAAAGCTAATTTAATCGAGCTTCCCGAGAGGGATATTGGCTGGCAATGGTCTATCCAATAAAAATCTGAAAAATAATAAACAACTACTTTAACATTTTACATTTTTTAAATTATGAAAAAACTATTAAGTCTTTCAGCAGTCATCCTGCTTTTATTTTCTGCGTGCTCAACAGAAGAATCTGATGAGATCGTTCCTGATGTTAAATTAAAAGCTTACCAATCAGGTACACACAATGGTTTCTTCTGGTCACTTTGGACGAGTGATGGGAGTAGCGGCAATGTTAATTATCAAAATGGCGATGGTGGTAATTACTCTATTTCATGGAGTGGTTTTAACGGAAATTTTACTTGTGGCAAAGGGTATTCCAGTGGTTCACCTACATATAGAATTGGATACAATCTGGGAGCCTATACCAACTCCGGTGGAGGTACTTTTGGCTGGTACGGGTGGACCCGAAACCCCTATTATGAATATTATGTCAATGAGACCTGGGGTACTCATGCTCCTACGGATGGTCAATTCCTTGGCACCCTTACCAGCGATGGTGGTACGTATAATGTCTATAGAAACCCGGTAAACGGTCAAAACATAGACGGCGGAAATGGTTTTACACAGATCTACAGTAGTAGAACACAAAAGATAACCACCGGACAAAACCGGGTAATTACGTTTGCCAACCACTATAACAGATGGAGCCAATTGGGATATACGCTTGGACAGATGAACATTCCTGCTATCATGGTGACAGAGACATGGGGCACTAATGTAAGTGGTTATAGTAATTGTTCCATTTGGGATGCCGGCCCCAGCAGTGGAGGTGGTGTCCCTACAGGAGTAAAACGTCTCAGAAACAGAGGAACTGGTTTATACCTGGATGGTATGGGCAGGACAAATGATGGTGCAGATGTGGGTCAATGGGCCAATACAACCAGTAATAATGCTCGTTGGAACATTACTTCTGCCGGTTCTGGATATTACTACCTGATCAACCAGGCCACCAACTTGAAGCTTGATGGATATGGCAGAACTAGCGATGGTAGTGCATGTGCGCAACATTCCAATATTACCACGCATGTGAATGCACAGTGGAGCCTGGTTTCAGCAAGTGATGGTTATTACTATGTGGTGAACAGGGGAACAAACTTGAAATTGGATGGATATGGTAGAACCACCAATGGCAGTGCCTGTGCCCAACATTCCAATACTACCACACATGTGAATGCACAGTGGCAGATAGTGGATTAGTTTAAATTATACCATTAAAATTAAATAATGGGCTGACTAAAGTGATTTCAGAATTACCTGTGATTCTTCCTTGTGAACTAGTTGAAGAAGAAATGTCGGTAAAAACGAACTGAAATTTTAGTCAGCCCTCTTATATTCGTAAATTTGATTATATCAATAGAAAAAACATGAATGAGAAAAAAAATTATATGAGACCAGTATTTTATTTTATTGTTTTGGGATTTATATTGTTTTCATGCGATTCGCCAGATCAAAAATCCCCTGAGGATGAAAAGATATCCATAGAAGGGAAATGGCATAGATTTTCAATGGAAAATGGATACAGCGAATTCGATATTAACCCGCAGTTTATAATTTTTTATAATCAAAAAGTGGGCAAGTTTAAACTTGAATATATTATCGAGAATGATTCCCTTAAATACCTTACACATAAATACGCGGCTAAAATAATTGATCATGGCGATTCCATTTTTCTTGCGGGCAATGACAACACTACTGCCACTTTATACAGATTCAAAGAGACTGATATTCCCTTCGACAGTATTCCGGATGAAAAGGATTCTTTAGCCTTTGAACAATATGCAAAAGGTTTTGATCAAAGATTGCTCAGTGCATATGAGAAAGCAGGGATTCAATTTTTTGATGTGATGGAGGAGCAGGAAGATTCAACATTTCAAAAATTACTGGACACGAGGCAGCCATAATAATGTCTGAACTTTGATTCGTCTGATTTTATGATGGACTATGATGGACAATTGAAAAGGACAGTTTGTGGCTAATGGCAACAAGCTCCCTTTCCAACGATAAATCATCCCCTTCGCCATGGTGCGTGTCTCACGCACCAAATTGAGCACCTGTTTAATTTCCAACAGGAGATCTTTTAAAAAGCTGAAATTTTTCTCGTTGCACTCATAATACTTAGCCGATGAATACTTATAATCA
>JAEWLI010000215.1 GCA_023393375.1 Bacteroidota bacterium | reverse complement strand
CATATACAGTGTGTGGGCTGCCAATAAACGAATATTTTGCCATCTGTTGAAATACAGGATTCTGATACAATATTCTTAATTCCTGAGTCATCTCAGTAGGTTCCTGCATATAATCCATCTGGTTGGTCAATACCCCAAAAATCATCCTTATCATGGATGTGGATATTTTCTCTGCCTCCTGATCTGTATCAGCAACTATCGTATTGATGCAAGCAATAACATATGGTTTTTCAAGAACTGATGATGGCTGGAATTGATTATAATAAATGTCCAAAGCTTCAAAAAGCTGTCCGGGGGCAAAATGACTGGCAAAAGCATATGGCAATCCCATCTTTGCAGCTAATTTGGCACTATCGGTACTTGAGCCCAAAATGTAAATGGGTACATCTACTCCTTCCGCTACAGTTGCCCTGACTTTAGCATGACGGTTTTCCCTGGAAAAATATTGGTTGATCTCATTGACCTGTTCCGGGAATTGAAGAATGGCTTGCATCCTGTCGGGACGAATAGCATGAGCAGTCACCTGGTCTGTTCCCGGGGCTCTTCCCAAACCCAGATCAATCCGACCTGGATAAAGGGATCCCAAAGTTCCAAATTGTTCGGCAACTATCAGGGGAGAATGATTGGGCAGCATAATGCCACCTGATCCCACTCTGATTTTCTGCGTCCCACCAGCTATATGACCTATCAGTACTGCAGTGGCAGAACTGGCAATACTGATCATGTTGTGATGTTCGGCCAGCCAGAACCGGGTGTACCCAAATTCTTCAGCCTTTCGAGCCAAATCCAGGCTTTTATTAAAGGTCTCAGAAATTGAGCTATCGCTGGTAACTGTGGCTAATTCTAATATTGATATACGTAATTTATCTGGTGTCATAATTAGATGATTTTGAATGGCCGATGGAAGCAGAAATTTGTTGTGATTTTAATACAACTGTTCCTTTTTGGGCATTCTTGGCGGCTATAATCATAGCTTCAGCTACCTCTTCCCCAGCTATCGGTTTATATTTTTTCAACTTAGGAATGATCTTTATCACAACCTGATAAAGAGTGGCTCCTATTTTTTCTCCCGTTCTGTTCTTTTCCCGATCACCAGTCAGTAAATTGGGTTGAAGAATAACGGTGGAATTAAACTCCAGCTTTTTCACAGCCTCCTCTAATTCACCCTTCATTCTTAAATAGAAAAACCTCGAAGAAGAATCAGCACCTGTAGAAGACACCAATACATACGTGGGTATATTATTCTGTTTGGCAGCTACTGCAGCCTGGTATTGGTATGTAAAATCAACTTTGTATTGTGATTTTTTACTCCCGGCCTGTTTTAAAGTAGTTCCCATGCAGGAAAATAAGACATCACCGCTTATATGTGTTTTGTACTCAGTAAAATCGTTAAAATCAATAATATGTTCCCTGAGTTTAAGATGTTTAATTCCAGAATTTCTTCTGACAAGAATCACCACCTCCCCAAACAGTTCAGAGTCAAGACATTTTTTCACCAAAGCTTTTCCAACCAGACCGGTAGCACCGATGATAACCGCTTTTTTATTGTTCATGACAAAATGTATATTGTAATGTAGTAAAACCCAAATGAAGGGTGAAGGTTTTCTTTTAATGATCAAAGATCAAGGTTTGACCAAGTCAATGCTTAATATCAACATTATCAGGCATTGTACTATCGTCAGGAGGCCTTTGCCTGCGGGTGACGATAGTAGTGGGTAGCACCTTTGTGGCTAGAGAGAAACTTCGGTTAATGGTTCACCAAAGGAAAACGATTTTGACCTTATACTGTTATTAACAGGAATCCCGGTTGTATACTGGCTAATTGTAGCTTCTCCTCTTTATGAACCATTTATCATACAACATAAATTTACCATTTAGTTTATAAATTAGCCAAGGCTTGTTATTTTTACGAAAAGATGATTTGATACAATCATGAAAATTAGATCCACAACGCTTGTATGTTTTTTATTATTGACTTACATTTATGCATTAGGTCAATATCGTTTTAAAGATGATATTAGAATCCCATGTACACCGGTTAAAAATCAGCATATTACCGGTACTTGCTGGAGTTTTTCCGCAATTTCATTTTTGGAAAGCGAATTACTCCGAACAGGTGCTGGAAATCACGATCTTTCAGAGATGTATTTTGTAAGGTATGCTTATTTGCAGAAAGCAAAAAACTATCTTTTAAGGCAGGGAAAAGCTAATTTCAGCGAAGGTGGACTGGCGCATGATGTAATGGGTATTATTGAACAGCAAGGCATTGTGCCTCAAGAAACCTATCCGGGTTTAACCCCTGGTGATTCTATTTATGATCACAGAAAACTGGTTTCGAGCATTAAATCATTTTTAGATTCACTCATTCAAACCCAGACTCCTGAAGATAATTGGATAGCTAAAGTGGAAGAAATACTGAATGATCATCTAGGGAATCTTCGAAATCAGTTCAGTTGGTCAGGTAAAAAGTATAAACCAGAAACATATAAGAGCCATTTGGGAATTAACCCTTCTGATTATGCAAACATTACTTCCTTTACTCATCATCCATTTTATCAATATTTTGTCCTGGAAATACCCGATAATTACTCCAACGGGCAATACTTCAATGTGAAATTGGAGGAAATGATGAATGCCATTGACAAAGCATTAGAAAAGGGATATTCCATCCTCTGGGATGGAGATGTAAGTGAACCAGGTTTTGCGCAAGAGCTCGGTGTGGCAGTATTGTCCGGATACAATATTTCGAATGATAGTTCCTTCAATATACCCGTAGAGGATATAAAGGTGGACCAAAAAATCCGTCAACTCCAATTTTTCAACTATCAGACTACCGATGATCATCTGATGCATATCGTTGGTCGCGCCAAAGATCAAAATAATCAGATTTATTATATTATCAAAAACTCATGGGGAGCAATCGGGCCTTATGGGGGGTTCCTTTACATGTCGAAACCATACTTGAAGCTAAAAACTGTGGCGATTACTTTACATAAAGATGCGTTACCTGAAAAAATCAGAGAAAGGTTATGAAAAAATACAAGGTTCGCAAAGGACGTTCAATGGGGATATTCCTTGTCGCATCAGCATTTTTTGTGTTGTTTTTTTCTATGGGTTTGCCTTTAATTGTGGAAAAAGCAATAACCTATAAGTCCTTGATAATCAGCATATTTACCACTGTTCCATTAATTGCTTTCTTTATATGGATTTGGTTTGATACTTACTATATTGTGGATCAGGAAATACTTAAGGCAAAGAACGGCCCATTTGTCTGGCGGGTAGCAATAAAGGACATTAATCTGATCCGGTTGAACCAACCCACGATCATTGGGGTGATAAAACCCACCTTGTCTTTCAGAAGCATGGAAATTGTTTATAACAAGTACAATTCCATATTTATTACACCCGAACAGGAAGATAAATTCTTGGATCACTTGAAATCCATTTGCTCTGAAATACAAATTATTGATTCTTCTAAAAGAAAAAATATGGTGGGATTAAAAAATATCGCAGATTCAGACCTTAGGAAATAATTATCAGTCCCATTATTTACTTCCCGCAGCTATAATTTATGATTTTCAATAAAAATTTACCTCAACATTTGGCTGGATTTTTTGGAATTTTTCAACCCTCTTTGAAGTCAGACGGGTGTTAAAGCATGAAACTCTCACTAAATGACCCAGGTCTTCAATTGGAGCCAGGCTTTTTATGCTGGTGTTCGAACAATTCAACAATTTTAAATTATCCATACCTGATAATGCGTTTAGGTTTTTAATTGGTGTGCCAGAACAATCCAGTTCTTCCATCTTTTTTAATCCACCTATAGGGTCCAATGTGGTTACTGATGTATTGGCGATATTTAAATACACCATTTCAGACAAAGAAATCATAGCAGATAAATTGCTTACCGGATTGTAAGAAATGTCTATTGATCGCAATTTTTTAAGATTTTTTATTGGCGACAGGTCTGAAAACCTAGTATTCACTACCTGAAGATTTCTTAGATTGGTCAATTCTGCCAATGGCCTCAGGTCTGTAATATTATAATTATTTTTAATACTGATGATTTGTAGCTGAGCAATCCTGTGTAAGTCCTCACGACTCGGAATTTGTTGGTTGCTGCTTTCCAGCTCTTCCGTTTTATATTCAGAAATGGAAGCAGTCACATTCAAGGATTTCAAGTGCCTCTGAAAAATATTTATCCATTCCTCTTCAAGTTCGTTCCACCATGAAATCAATGAATCCGTCTTATAGATCATTAATAGTGAGGGATATCTTTCAGCGAAAGCCATTAGTTTTTCAGATTCAATGGGTGTATCATCACAATAAAACATCTCCAAATCATCTTGATGAGCCAGTTGTGATAAATTTTCTATTTCTGTCTGGTCAATGTTGATTACTTTGAGACCCCGCAAATAAGCAAGAGGTTCCAGGGATTTAATAGGATTAAAAGAACAGTTGATATATTCTAACTTTTCCATTTCACGCAACGGAGTAAGATCGGTTATACCGGTATTGGCAAAAGAAATGGATTTTAGGTTTTCCAGAATCCCCAAAGGTTTCAAATCGCTGATATTTTCATGATTGGAAATATCGAGGTGATTTACTTTCGCAATTCTTGCCAGTTCTTCTTTGTTAGGGTTGCTACTAACACCAACTTGTTTTATAAATATAGATTTCCAGGTTTCATTGAGAGTAACCCACCAGGCTTTCAGCAAATCTGATTTGAAAATTACCAGGACATTGGGGTTTTGAGCCATAAACTGGTTAGCCTGAGCTCTAGTTACCAGCGTGTTATCACAATAAATTCTTTCCAGCGTGGCATGATCGTGCAATGATTCCAAATTATTCAATGGTGTATTGTTGCCGATCAATATCTTCAAATTGGGCAAATTCTTTAAAGGGTCAATTGATCTGACTTGGGATCCCTCCACATCAAGCTTTTCAAGTTTTTTAAGCTCTGTCAAAGGATCAAGCTTTACAACATGCGTATTTGAAATATTGAGATTTCTCAAATTGTAAAGGCTGTCTACAGCATCGAGAGAATTGATCAGTGTATTGGAAGCATTTAGATAATTTAAATTCTCCAGTCCTTTAATAGGTTCGATAGAAGATATACTGTTTGATGAGATATCCAAATACTTTAGGTTTTCCAGATTTTCAAGATGCTCTACCGACACTAAACGGGTTTGACTGCTAATCAATTCCTGTAAAGTAACACTGTATTTAAGAGGTTCCAGGTCACTGATTTTTGTATTTGAAATATCAAGCTTGTTTAATTTAGTCAAGTTTCGCAAAGGTAACAGATCATCTATTGCAGTATTGGAAAAACTCAGTTCCCTGAGTTCTGATAGCCTGCTTATTCCGTCAAGATTTGTAATTTTGGCATTATTTGATATGTCAATCTTGTCGATACGTGTGATTAATTGAACCAAACGATAGTCAATTGAGTCATAAGCACCTATTTCTTTTTTCAGAACAGACTTCCATTCATCAGAAAGATTGCTCCACCAACTCATCAGTTCATCTTTTTCACTTAACCGGGTAGTGTAAATACTTGCGATTTTCAGCTCGTTTTTTGCTTCATCCAGATTAATTTCGATATATCTTTTTTTTATGGATTTAACCGTATCAGCGTTAATAGTTATGCCATTTAAAATCCTGTTTAATGTTACCTTGAAGTAGCTCCGGCCATATTCATTTACCAAATATTCCACATTTTCAATATCAAATTCAAATTTCACTTGCTGAAAGAAAAAATCGATATCCTTTAAATAGGCCTGCACGTTTTTGTTGTTGATCATTGCTCTATTATCATCCAGGTCATCTTCAATTATAACTTTATTATCCCTGAAGGCTTTTAAGTAGCTTTGATTGATAATGATTTCTTTTTCTTTGGTAGTAGTAGACACATCTCCAAGTGTATTGATAGCGAATTCAAGGAAAGATACCAAATGCTTCACCTTTTCCTTCTGCTCAGCCACTTCGGTTGCTGACAGCTCTTGATGTTTGACCTGAGCCATTAACTGCGGTGACAGACAGACTGTAATCAAAAGTAGAATTGTATATGCTTGCCTTTTGAACTTCATCTCTGATAGATTTTTGCCTACTAATTTTTAAAATAGATGTAGTCTTTTAATAATGGTTTCTGCTCTTCCGGTACTTGTACCAGATTAGAAATTAACCAGCCTTTATTAAAACCTTTTCGATTGAACTCTGCTATTTCAAAATACCAATTATTGACTTGAAAAAAGTGAAATTTCACGTTTCTCACCATTTTAAAAGTCAGGTTTCCTTTTTTAATTTCATATAAAAACAAGGAAAGAAAATCCGGTCGATAGCCTTTATTGGCATAATCTTCCAGTTGTTCCCTATTATTAAATGCCTTGTTCAAATTCATAAACTCAATCTCATGGCTCATGGGGTGTAAAAATGAGCTATTTCTGGTTGTGTCCGTATTAAACATTCGGGAAAACGGATCAAAGTACACCTGATCAAAAACCCACTTGGATCCCAAACCGTCTTTTTCCAAAGTAAGGAATAGTACCGCATTCTCATCTTTGCCATTAAAATTAAATACGGCATGGACTTCAGCAAACCAGTTATTACCATGAAAATTAAGGTATTCAGGATTATTGCCATTTACATCTTTGATAAATGACTTCTTGAGGTCATTGGAATATCCGGCGGTTTCATTATCAAAAATCATATTCAGATATCCTTTCCTGATATCGGGATGCCGGTATTGTTTTGCATTAGGATCATACCTGTTGCCTTTGTCATCCTCCTCACCATTAAACCTCCTAAAAAATTGATTTACTTGCTTTGTGGCAGAATAAAGATATTTTTCATCGGCAAGATAATCATCAATCACCTGTGCCTGGGTGTTAAAGCAAAACACTATCCCAAAGAGGGAAATCATCAAACTCTTCTTCAATCTAGTCACCTGTTTAATATCTCAATTTTTAATAAAATAAACTCCCAAAAGATGTTGCTTCTGGGAGTTGTTATTTTTTTAAGGCATAGTTTCGGTTACCCTGACATCCCCCAACAATACATCCCAAAAATCAATCAACCGTCCGCTGATTTGCGTTTGTTTCTTTTCTACAAAAACGGTGATATCCTTCTTGGTAGTATCTTTATATTGAAGTCCATCATTGGTTTCCCCTTCAAATCTTTGATATATGGTGATCACACCTACATAGCGTCCATCGGGTTGTCTTTCCAGATCACTTATATATTGAATATCAAACCACCTGATGGTAACACGATCGTAGTTAAGGGCCATTAGTCGTTCCAAATAAGTGCGCACATTATAATATCGCACTTCGTCTCTTACAAGTGAGGAAACTCCCATTTGGCTACCTTCGGCAAATAATTCAAGTGTTCTTTCGATTACACGGTTGGCTTCAGAAAAAGGGGTGTTTTTATTCCCAATAATGCTGATGTATTTACTTAGATCCCTTACTTTTTCCAAAGCGAGTGAATCTATAGCCAATTTTCTTTCTCTGCTGATGGTTTCTGTTTCCTGAGCCTGAAGGTGAGTAAAGGCAAGTGCACATATAAAAACTAATACTATTCTATGCATGACAAATCTTTTTTTCATTTATGTTTAGGGATTAATTTAATCTACTTTCTAATAAGTACCACCTCAGAGATTTTACCATTACTGTCAAATACCAGATCTTCAATTTCATTGATATTTCTTTTCTGATCTTTCAGGTAATTAAGATATTTACTAATGGTAGTAGGTTCATCATAATCTACCTGATTTCCCTGCCGATAAATTATAATCAATACAGGAGCATCGGGTGAAGAAAAGCTGTTCAAAGCTTCATTGATGACAGCATTGGCTTCGTCCACACTATTGGATCTGGCTATCCTATTGAAGTTGTTTTCCATTTGCCGGTATCGTGCATCACCTAAAGATTCCTCTCTTGCTTTAGTTTCTGTTCTTTCCCTTTCACGGGCAATGTGTTCTTCAACTTGCAAAATCAGGTTTCGAATTTCTTCATCATCAATATTCAGGGCTTTGATTCTTCCAAGCTCCCTTTCTTTTTGTTCAAGCGTCATTCTGCCATCATCATTTAAAATTGCAAGTAAATCCGCTTTTGCTTTAGCAACCATTCGGTCCCGTTCTTCAGCAGCCTGGGCTTCAGCCAATTTCTTTTTACTTTTACAGCCTGTTACACCAAAAGACATAGCTCCGGCAAGTAACAGGATCAACCAGAAACTATACCTCATTTTTAGAAAATGTTTCATTTTTTGTAAGATGATTAATGTTATAAAAAAATTTTAGAGATTGCTAATATCGTTAAATTGATTCATTGAATGCAAAGAGTACGCCAAAATTTAAAAAATCATGTTCTCTCCAAAAAAACATGCTGGACAATAATCCTGACAAATAATGAATTTCAAAGATACTAAAATTGGTGACTATATTTTTCATATTATTGTTGAACTATTCACCATTTTTTCTGCAAAACCGGCTAACCAAATTTTTTGCATCCTCAAACCCCAAAGAAGATGCTTTATCCCAATCCTTGCAGGCTTCATCCTGTAGCAACAAGTTATTATAACTGATACCCCTGTTATAATAAATTACAGCCTCCTCTGGTTCAAACTTCATAGCAGTAGTAAAGTATTTAATAGCCATTTCATAATCCTCTACCACATTCAGGCATATACCTGCACTGAAAAAATCCGAAGCATCCGATGGATCGAGGCTTATGGCCTTTTTGAAGTCTTCCAATGCCAGCAGGTAATGGTTCAGCGAATAATATAGCCCTCCCCTGCTGCGATAGATCTCTGCATTAGAAGGATCGAGGGTGATGGCTGAAGAATAATCAACAATAGCCATCAAACCTTCTCCAATTTCTGAAGCCAAGTCACCCTTCATTAAATACAACATGGTATCTTTTGGTGTGATATTGATGGCACTCTGATAATCATCTAAGGCATTCTTATGATTCTTTAGGGCTTGATGACATAATCCTCTGAATACATAAGCTTCCAGGAACATGGAATCCAATTGTATAGCTTTTGAAAATCCCGATGATGCTTCTTTATACTGACCATTCTCATACCTGAGGTAAGCATCCTGAAATAATTTGTCTTTGTTTTGAGCGAAAGCGGAAATAGAAATGAAAGTCAAAATAATGAAAGCACAAGATCTCATAATCAAGTTATATTATATAGTGAATTTGAATAATAAATACCATCGATTACCACTAATCTAATACATTCCTACTCATAAAAGCTCCACATCATTACAATTCTTAAAATTAAATCTGACTGATTTAATCACATCTGTATAAATTTGCGGTTGAAATATATGAGCAAGAATAATGCCGGAGATCCTTTATTCAGATGACTACTATGTAGCAATCAATAAACCACATGGGTTACTGACACATCCATCTGTTATTGCTAAAAATGCGAATGAATCAGCTATGCAGCAAGTACGGGATTTCCTTGGCAGATATGTATATCCGGTACACAGGTTGGACAGAAAAACAGGAGGTGTATTGTTGTTTGCCCTGGATCAGGAAACCAATAAAATCACTCAAAAGCTATTTTCTGAAAATCAAATCAAAAAGGAATATCTTGCCATTGTGAGGGGTCACACTGATGATGCGGGGGAAATTGATTATCCGGTAAAGAATAAAAACGGGAAATCAAAGGACGCATTGACAGCTTATCAAACATTGGCGCGTACCGAAATACCAGTGCCGTTTGGCAAACATACCACTTCCCGGTATTCTCTTGTCAGAGCAACACCCAAAACAGGAAGGATGCACCAGCTCAGGGTACATTTCAGCCATATACTGCATCCCATTATTGGTGACCGGCCTCATGGTTGCAATAAACAAAACCGGTTGTTTAAGGAACAATGGGATATGACCACCATGTTGCTGCATGCCAACCGATTGACATTTAATCATCCTGTTGTTGGATCAGAAGTTAACATTATAGCTGATGTGCAAGCAGAGTTTAAGAGGATGCTGGAAGTGCTGTTTGAAACACAATAAATTGCCAAATTACATAAGCATGAGATTAACAGAGAAACAAACTTAATTTTAATATTTTACTATGGATATAATTACTCTTCCGGGCTTTAAATTAATTGGCCTAAAATTAGACAAAAAAACCACTAATGAGAATGGACAATCGGCTATTGATTGTGGGAACCTTTGGCAAAAATTTGAGAAGTCAGCCATTATTCAACAAATTTCTAATAAACTAAGCTCTGAAATATATGCTGTTTATTATGATTACGAAGGAGATCACCTACAACCTTATTCGTACTTTATCGGCTATAAAGTAGAAAATAATGCAACGGTGCCCTTTGGATTAGTTGAATTGCTTATACCTTCACAAAACTATTTCAAATTCCTCGCTAAAGGACAAATGCCGGAATGTATATCCAATTGCTGGAATCTTGTCTGGGATAAACCACTGGAAAGAGCCTATGCGTATGATTTCGAAATATATGATGAACGAAGTACTGATTGGAATGATGCTGAGATTGATATAATGGTTTCTAAGCGATGACGGTGAAGAATAAAATGATATCATATATATGGCAATGGTAGTGTGGAAGAAAGCTTAAGTACGAAGATCTGGACTCGACTACTTTACAGGTGCAGTGGATTCAGGTGTTGTGATATGAGAAGTCCTGTGTTATTAGAGAGGCGGGCAAATGCCTAGGTATAATTTTTTTGTTTGATTATTTATGTTTATTTTTAACTATAATTTTAAAACACCTTCTACGATGACTACACTTTTTAAACTCAGTGATCAAATTATAGTAATAGCATTTCTTGTGATTAGTTTGTTAACAGCAGGATTAGTTGGATATCTTGATGAAGCTAAAAATAGCCTTCAATTTATTTCCGATACAGGTTCTGTGATTACTACAATATTTATAGCCCTGCTTCTGACGTCTATTTCAGTCGGCATTTTTTTTATCAGCGAATCTTTTAAGTTAGACAAAAGATTGAGAATAGGATTATCAATGTTGCTCCAGTTAGCGATTGTTATTTTAATCGTAATCAGTTGATTCTATCACATTGTTAATAGATGAAATGAAGATACGAACAAAAATTGAAATCCCTTCCTGTTTAGAGCTTATGGAGGCTTTAAAACAGGAATATTCCCATAAGTACGATATAAGGTTATATGGTATCGGTGACGATAAAAGTATTATTGTTCGTAAATCATTTTTCGTGGGGGCTCAAATTTCGAGAGATAAAAATGAGATTACCATTGATAGAATTGCACCATCAGCACTTGCATCCTTAATTTCAATATTGCTTCAACAATTGGCTAATTTGTTTATTCTGTTTTCTCCTTCAAGATATAAAAAGTTTATTGATGAATTGGCGGTTTTTTTAAATAATAAATATAATAAGCCAGTCATTTCAGGCAATTAAAAAAATAAAAAGGTTCTACCACCAATTTAATGGATGAACTTATTTTAGATAGTTGAAATTCAGAAAAATATTAAAAAAGTCCGCCAAAATTTAGAACAAATAACTACCTTATAAAATGGACGGACACCATGCGCGTAGGGCTGAAAAAACGGTGAGGTGAGCGTGAGCAAGAGGGGGAAACGTCGTTTTTTCTTGATTTTTTATTTGACTTTTTGATCAAGCAAAAAGTCAAAGCCCGTCTGGCTTGAGACATAGGATTTACACTAAATTCAACATAGATATTTTATCAACCACTACAATTTCCACTAAATTAGGAGTAGAACCAAGAATTTTAAAGAATGAGGCGTTAAAAAAACACCACTAAGTTGTTATTGTATTGTTTTTTAAGTACAATCAATTCTTTCCATTAAAATCAGGGTAGTACCAATAAAAAAAACATCAGGAATGACTCCTGATGTTCCTCAACTCTATAATATTTTAAACTATTTTAATTACTTGCCCAAGACACCTTGCTCCTGATCATGTCTACCATTACATTCATGCTCTCTTTCAGGTAGGCATCTTTGATATCATCAGCATTACGTCTTTTCACTGGTTTATCTTCTTTTTCATCTTCTGGTAGTTCATCAGTTATTTCTTCAATACCACCTACTAGTTTTAACCTGGTTTCTTTACTTTCTTCAGCTTCTTTTCTAGCCTGTAGCCTTTTTTCTTCCTGTAAAGTCACTACCCCTTTTTTTCTTTCTTTTTTCATTGCATCTAAGTCTTTAATCAATGCTTTGAAATCTTCATCATTTTTCATCCGCTGATTATGATTTTTTTTAACGGTAGCGAGTACATCCTTTGTTACCAAGTTGACTTCCCTATACTGCGTGCTACTAATCTGGTCCCAAGGCAATGAATTATCCTGTGAGCTTTCTCCAAATTCATCGGGATCGAAAGCAGAAGGCAATGAAACATCAGGAACTACACCTCTGTGTTGTGTGCTTGAACCATTTACCCTGTAAAATTTTGCCAATGTGATCTTCAATTGGCCATGATTTTCATCCGGAACACCCATGTAACGGTTCAGATCCACCAGATTTTGGACAGTACCTTTGCCAAATGTTTGTTCCCCTATTATTATTCCCCGTTTATAATCCTGAATAGCCCCTGCAAATATTTCAGAAGCAGAAGCACTGAAACGATTGACCATAACAGCCAAAGGCCCTTTATAATAAATACCCGGATCAGGGTCATTGGCAACTTCTACAGAACCATTGGCATTTCTGACTTGTACAATCGGACCTTCCTGGATAAATAATCCGGTTAATTCAATCGCTTCAGTGAGAGAACCACCACCATTCGAACGCATATCGATGATCAACCCGTCTACATTTTCTTTCTCTAACTCCACAAGGAGTTTTTTTACATCCCGGGTAGTACTGTTGTAATCTTCAATGCCCTGCTGCATTTCTTCATAATTCATATAAAAAGATGGAACAGCAATTACTCCAATCCTGTGTGTTTTATCACCTTGTTTATAACTTAAAATCTCTTTGGTAGGCACTTGATCTTCCAACTTTACCTTATCCCTGATAATATGCAGGGTAATAGGCGTTCCATTCACGCCTTGCTCCGCAGGCAAAACAGATAACCGGACTTTTGTATCTTTTGGCCCCCTGATCAACTGCACCACATCATCCAATCTCCATCCAACCACATCAACCATTTCCCCGTCATCACCTTGTGCTACACCTATAATGCGGTCGCCACTGTGCAAAAGTTTGCCCTTAAAAGCGGGGCCACCAGCGATGATTTCCATCACTTTTACATAATCATTATCCATTTGTAAACGTGCCCCGATACCCTCAAGGGATTGGCTCATTGAAATCTTGAAATTGTCGGATGTTTTAGGTGAAAAGTAAGATGTATGCGGATCATATGTTCCCGAAAATGCATTCATATAAAACTGAAAAACATCTTCACTTTCGATCTGCATAAAAGATTTCTCAAGATTTTTGTAGCGTTTCGTTAGAATATCCACAATTTCAGGCCATTCTTTCCCAGTTAATTTCAAGGACAACGCCTGATCTTTGACTATTTTTCTCCACAATTCATCAGCCTCTTCTTTACTTGCTGGCCAAGGTTCATCCTTACGGTCTAATATCAACTCTTCATCAATGGTAAAATCAAACTCAGTTGACAACAAATCATACACATAATTATTCCTTTCAAGGATTTTAAATCTTAGTGTATTGAAGATTTCGTATGCCGGGTACAGATTTCCGTCTTTTATAAAATCATCCAGTTTGTACCTGTACTGTTCAAATTTTTCAACATCAGATTGCAGTAAATAGAGCTTTCCCTGGTCTAAACTTTCAAGATAATGGTTATAAATAACAGATGACATGGAATCATTCAGGTTAGCTTTTCTGTAATGAAACCTATCTAGTATATTCATTGCTAACTCCTGCACCTGTTTATGACCTTTTTCAGGAGCTAATACCGGTATGGTGTCATTATGTTGTGTAAGCACAAATTCATCAGATTCAAAACCCAATAAATACGTGCCTATGGATAATGGAAATAATAATATGAGTATGATTTTCATGATTTTCAAAGCTTTTTCTTTTCTATTCATTGCATTCACCAATAACACAAATAACAGTCCAAAATGCACAAATGATTTTTATTTAACAGAAATTAATTGAAAAGGACTGCAAATAAGCAAATAAAAATCCAAAGAGAATAGTTCCCCTACCTCTTCACAATTATGCGGAAGGCTTATTTTGCCCTCACCATAGCAATGGTTTTAGCGGTGAGCATTAACTCAGCTGTGGCTATATTAGTTGCCAACGGAATGTTATGAACATCACAGATTCTCATAAGCATCTGAACATCCGGTTCGTGCGGGTGTTTGTCTAACGGATCACGAAAAAATATGACAATATCAACTTCTTTCGAAGCGGCCATCGCAGCAATCTGGGCATCACCACCCAGGGGGCCAGATAAGACTTTGTTCACTTTTAATCCTGCCCTCTCTACATGTTTACCAGTGGTGCCTGTCGCAACCAGTTCGGCATCTTTCAATAATTCCCTGTGTTCCAATAAGAACGTAACCATGTCTGCTTTCTTGCCATCATGGGCTATTAATGCAATTCTCATTATGATAATATTTTATTAATATGACAAACTTAACGTATTAATCGAAATTAGCTGAAATTATCCTGTTAATTTTTGAACATACCGGGTTTCAAACATTTGGATTCAGGGTGTATATTTATAAAAGTTTTGCCATCTGTGACCGATGTGTTAATTTTCCAAAAAAATATACCATGGACAAAAAAATATATTTGGCTTCACCATTTGGGTTTTCAGAAGCGGGCAGGTTGTTTTTATATCAGGTAATTGAGACTGAGCTCATTAGTGCGGGATATTATGTGCTCGATCCGTGGGACATCACCCCTCCGGAAGTAATGGCTGAAGCCCTTGCATTGCCTTATGGTCCTGAAAGAAAAAACAAATTGCGGGAAGCCAATAAAATAATTGCCGAAAACAATACAGAAGCAATCCGTTTGTGCGATGGTGTATTTGCAGTACTGGATGGTGTGGACATCGATAGTGGCACTGCAAGTGAGATTGGCTATGCGGCTGCTTTAGGCAAACCCATTTTAGGGTATCGTGGTGATTTTCGGCTTTCGTCAGACAATGAAGGGGCACTCGTCAACCTGCAGGTAGAACATTTTATCAATACCAGTGGTGGAAAAATCATCACCAGGATTGATGAGGCAATCGATGCTTTAAAAGAAATGATTAAATAAGGTATAACTTTTATGATTTAAGGACGGATGTAGTTACTTTAAACCGATTTGAAAAATCCTCGTTATCATTGAGAAAGCCATTTCCACATGAATCATCAATACCAATACGAGCATATTATCAAAAGTGAATTGCTGCTTTGGCAATTAAAAATGCAACGGAAGCCATCCATAATCAATAAAATGGCCAAGGGTGTTCAAACCCGGGCCAATCGGCTGATTCCTGAAAAAGCACACCAAGTAATTACACATGCCATAAAGCAAGTCACACAAACAGCCATGTCCGGTGCTGGATTTATAACCCCCCGTATGATTATTTCGGACGCTGATTTGGAAACCAAAGAATCAAAGATATTAGAAAAAATCCGTTTCTATCGATCCACCGCTGCCGCAGAAGGTGCCGTAACCGGCTATGGTGGCTTTCTTTTGGGTTTGGCAGATCTTCCCCTTTGGCTCTCCATTAAGATGAAAATGCTCTTTGAAATTTCTGCCAATTATGGGTTTGACACCAAAGATTACCGTGAAAGAATATTTATTTTGTACATCTTTCAACTTGCATTTTCCAGCCAAGAACATAGGAATAAAGTATTTTCTGTGCTATCTGATTGGGAAAATCAAACAAAGTTATTGCCTGCCGATATCAAACAAATCGATTGGAGAAGTTATTGGGAAGAATACCGGGACCACATCGATCTGGCAAAACTATTACAGCTTATCCCTGGTATTGGAGCGGCCGTAGGGGCTCTTGTCAATTACAAACTTACCAACCGCTTGGGAGAATTTGCCATGAATGCCTACAGGATGAGGATATTTGAGGATGATTTTATGTACGAGGCTAGGTTCTAAACAGAATTTGCTTTTGTTAGGTTTATAATTAATTCTTGTCATACAAGTATCCGTAGAAAAGTGAAATCAATTTTTTCTCTATAATTTCAGAGTCTGTGGGCTCATCTTCTGTGGACTTTGATTTCTTATAAAATGCAATCTCATTGTTTTCAGAATCAAAGATGAATGTAAATATCGTCACATTGGCTTTCATTGGTGTGGGAATGATCATACCCAAAGTCAAAACTCCCATAGCAAGACCTTTTGCAACTTGTCCTCCATAATTGCCTTTCTTCCTTGAAAACCCAGTTACTACAGTTGCCAGTCCAAATCTTTGCCCATTCTTTTCAAGCATTTTGTCTATGGACTCAGTTAAAGTTATTCCTTCAATTCCCTTTCTTAGGTTTATTTGTTGCACCAAATAGCCTAATTCGTTTTCAACTCTTGATTTTTGATATTGACTTGACCATTCAATTTTGTTAGACAATCTTAAAGTTGATTTATGTTTGGCAAGTACAGATTCTGCCTTTCCAATAGCTATAAATGATAATGAATCGCTCAAAACTAATTTATTGCCTCTTTCTATGTATTGGATGTATGAACATGGCTCAAAATAGCTAAGTTCTTTGATTTCATCAGGTTTGACTGAAGATGTCATAAACTTATTCGCTCCACAAGAGCAAAATACAACAGCCGAAGCCAGGAATATAATCAGTTTCATTTAGTTTGTGGGTAAATATCACTAACGCCTCAGCTATATAATGCAATCATTATCTGAGATATTGAAAGGTACTAAACAAATTATAAAAAACCAAACACCGTTAGATTTTTCGGATTAAAATGACATGATTTTAATGCACTCACGAATGATTTTACGCGGTGCGTTACAGCCGGTTTGCATGAACAATCGATTATGGTTGTTGGGATGGATTTGGTGCTGTTGTTGTAATGGTTACTGTGGAGACGTTGAATGCACTGTGGAGACGTTGCATGCTGTGGAGACGTTGCATGCAACGTCTCTACAGTGCAAATAACATTATCCTATTCAGATGTTAATACAAATTCCGCCTCTTTTACGTCTGTGGAATTGGTTCCAATAAATATTTTAAACTCACCTGGTTCGGAACCATAGGTCATATCATACCGGTAAAATGCAAGGTCCTCTTCCATGATCTCAAAGGTTACTGTTTTTTGTTCCCCGTTTTTGATCATGACTTTTTCAAAACCTTTCAGTTCTTTTACAGGACGTGTGACACTGCCCACCATATCCCTGATATAAAGCTGAACTACTTCTTCACCGTCATAGGGGCCTTCGTTGGTAACAGTAATCGAAGCTGTGATTTTTTCCGATGGCGACAAAACATTGTTGCTTAATGCTATTTCAGAATATGCAAACGTGGAATAACTTAATCCATAGCCAAATGGATATAGCGGTGTGTTTTCAACGTCCCTGTATTTGGACAAATAAATCCGTTCGCTCAAGGGTTCACTGTAATCGCCTGTATAGGGTCGTCCTGTATTTTTATGATTATAATAAAGGGGTACCTGTCCGACGTTTCTCGGAAATGAGGCAGGCAGTTTTCCTGATGGGTTATAATCACCGAACAGCACATCAGCAGCAGCATTGCCAGCTTCCGAACCCAAGGCCCAAACCTGAAGGATGGCAGATACATTTTCATCAAGTAAAGTCAGATCCAAAGGTCGGCCACTCATGACCAACGCTACTACTGGTTTGCCTGTTGCCATTATCGCCTTTACCAGTTCTGGTTGAACGCCCGGCAACTGAATATCAGATCTTGAACCCGCTTCGCCATTCATCACAGCGCTTTCACCAACAGCAAGTATCACCACATCGGCCTTCTTTGCAGTCTCTACAGCAATATTGATTTTTTGAAGACTGTCATCGTACAAGTTGCAGCCTTCAGCAAATAATACCTTTGACGAATCCTGTACAGCATTTTTTATTCCCTGTAAATAGCTGACTACATGACCTTCTTCACCAAAAAACGACCACGTTCCATTCATATCAGCCCTATTATTACCCAATGGGCCAATCACAGCGATTACGGGCCCTTCTTTCTTCAATGGCAACAGGTTATTTTCATTTTTTAACAATACGATGGAACGTTTTGCCACATCCCTTGCTATGGCCAAATGTTCTTCCGACCTGATTTCCCGGGTTTCTCTTTCCGTATCACAATATTTGTAAGGATCGTCGAATAAACCCAGGTCATATTTCAAATTCAGCACATTTCTTACCGCTTCGTTAACCAGTGCTTCATCAATTATACCATCATTTACCAGTCGCGGCAATTCATTCAGATACGCGTCACTCATCATATCCATATCTACACCTGCCCTGATAGACAACTCGGCAGCGCCAGCCGTATCTGCTACATTGCCATGAACAATCATTTCAGTAATTGACTGCCAATCGGAAACCACCATGCCTTTAAATTGCCATTCATCACGAAGGATCTGTCTCAATAAAAACTCACTCCCTGAAGCCGGAACGCCATCCAGTTCATTAAAAGAGGTCATCAATGTAGCGGCACCAGCTTCCACCCCCGCTTTAAAAGGCCTCAGGTAAACTTCCCTTAAAACCCTTTCTGATATATCCACTGTATTGTAATCCCTTCCTCCTTCGGCAGCACCATAAGCAGCAAAATGTTTGATACAAGCTGCCATAGTTCTGGCGTCGTTGAGAGAATCTCCCTGAAAACCACGGACCCGGGCTATCGCCACTTGTGAACCCAGATAAGGATCTTCACCGGCACCTTCCGCAAACCTTCCCCAGCGGGCATCTCTGGCAATATCGACCATCGGTGCAAAGTTGAAATTGATGCCAGCCGCTGTTGACTCGATGGCTGCAATTCTTTCAGCTTGTTCAATGGCTTTCATGTCCCAGCTTGCAGCTGTGCCCAGCGGAATTGGAAAAACGGTTTTAAAACCGTGGATCACATCTGCACCAAAAACCAATGGAATGCCCAAGCGGGATTCTTCCACGGCAATTTTTTGCAAACGTCTTGTATAGTCAGCACCATGGATATTAAAAAGTCCGGTTAGCTTACCCTCCTTGATCAGTTCATCAAACCGCTCAGATTCGGAAGTCATGACTGTTGGCCCTGTATTAAATAGATCCCCTACATAAAAATTGAGTTGACCCACCTTTTCTTCCAGGGTCATTTTGCCAATAAGGTCTTCAACTAACCTGTTCCTTTCGCTGTTATTGTCTGATGCCTGTTTTTCATTACAGCCTTGTGAGAAAATAAATAACAGCAAGAGTAATATTAATCCTTTGTTCATTTTTTAATGTTTATAATTATCAAATATTTCCAAATATAGCGTTTCTTACCTACTTGTTGGAAAAAACACCAATAAGAGGCGAAGCATATGCAACTTTATGATTCATTAACCCATTTAATGTATATGGTGCGCCAGAGAAACTCTGTTGGTTGAAGATTTGCCAAACCGAAATTCCGTCTCCGGATTGGGAGATTCTTCATGCCAGTTAATGTTTTCCATAAAATTGTATCTTTTGTTTCCGGCATTCAGAATGACGGTTGGCAAATGTGAAGGTCTGTACTTGCTATTTGGTAAAACCCTCCAAGAGTTTTAAATTCTTGGAGGGTTTTGCTGCTATTTTTAGCGAATAAATCAAAACTATCTTTTACATCTTACCATTCGCCATAGTCAAATTAAATCACTATTGACTTTGAAAAACCCGTACATAATCAACGGCCATTCTTTGTGGAAACAAAGTAGCGTTATTCGGACTTCCCGGCCAATTACCTCCTACAGCAACATTGAAAATCAGGAAAAAGGAATTCCGGAATTCATCAAATACATCAGCCGAGATATCAATAGTATTGAACTTCACATCATCTACATACCACTCCAGGGAAGATTCTGTCCAGATGAGTGAAAAAACATGAAATTCTTCTGAAAATACCCCCTCATCAAGCGTATAATGCTCACC
>JAEWLI010000180.1 GCA_023393375.1 Bacteroidota bacterium | reverse complement strand
AGCCAAAAGCATCTTATACCCTTTTCCGCAACCCGGTTTTTGATAAAAACGAAGGTAAATTAACAATCAACCACGTCCGGTTTGACCTTGAAAAATTGGTTACTTCCTTTCTGAATAAAAGCACCCTGATTGCCGTATTTGTAGGAACCTGCGGTGATAAAGTTGAAAAGCTTTCAAAAAAACTAATGTCCGAAGGTCATACCCTTGAAGGATATATTGTTGACCTGATCGGGTCTGAAATAGCTGAAGGTGTCGCCGATTATATACATAAGGAAATAGAAAATGACGCGGCAGGGATGGACATGAAGACCACCAACCGTTATAGTCCCGGCTATTGCAACTGGTCGGTCTCAGACCAGCATAAGCTGTTTTCACTTATCGAAGGAGCTGATTGCGGCATTAGCCTCACTCCTACCGCCCTGATGATACCTATTAAATCAGTAAGCGGTATTGTAGGCATTGGCACTAAAGTAAAACAGATGGCTTATAAATGCAGTTTCTGTTCCGATGAGAAGTGCATTATGAGGGGAAAAGGCGAATAATAAATCCAATTTTAAATATACAGGCTGTTAAAATACGTTTCTGTATGCGACCCTTTTTGGGTCGGTATCATCTTCAAGATAATTTTACCATAAACATTTGAACCCATTCGGGTTCTGGTTGGGCTAAATTACAGATTGTAAGGCATGATCAGAATAATCCTATCGAATTAATCAATGAATTCTATTGGTCTTTTTCATTGAAGAAATTGCTTATTTTTTGCACATCAAATTCCCGGGAGTGTATGGATAGTTCAATGATAGAAAATATGTCTGCAATTGGCAATCAGTTTTATAATAGAAACCATCAATATGTGAACCTGAAAGGTTCATATGTTTATAGAAGAAAGTTCACAGTAGAAATCGACTCCAAAGGAGTCGAATGGAGTTAGGCAAAGAGAAAGAAGATTAAATGCTTAATCCAGAACCACTCCTGTTAAAGGTCATAACGAAAGTATTTCTTTATTCTTCTTTTAGACAATTCACCGGATTTACCATTGCGGCCTTCACAGTCTGCATACCCACTGTAAACCATGCAATCAGAAAAGTAGCAAGTGCGGTGCCAATAAAATACCACCATTTCAGATCAATGCTATATGCAAAGCTATTCAACCAGTGATAGGCGATTAAATAACTAATTGGCAGAGCGATCACTATCGAAATGATAACCAACCGAGTGAAATCAAATGTCAACAGCCTCATAATTCCAAATTCATTTGAACCTAATATTTTTCGAATACCTATCTCTTTTAATCGTCTCTCTGTAGTGAACGCTGCCAAACCAAATAGGCCAAGACACGAAATAAGAATAGCCATTCCCGCAAAATAACGCGATAATACTGCCACCTGATTTTCTGAGGCATACAGCTTTTGGTACGCTTCATCCAGAAAATGAAATTCAAAAGGAACATCCTGATTAAATTCCTGATAAAACTGGCCCAGTTGGGCAAGCGTTTCTTTTGTTGTTCCAGCTCTTATTTTCACTATTATATTTTCAGCCCGGTCTGAAAATGTAAAATAGAAAGGATTTACATTCTCATAGAGCGATTCAAAGTGAAAATTATTAACTATTCCAATGATTTGTTTTTCTTCTCCCCGAACCCTGACTGTTTGTCCCAGCGGATTAGAAAGTCCCTTGCTTTTAATAGCAGCTTCATTGAAAATTACCTTCGAACTTTCTTTGCTGAAATTTGGTGAAAATGAACGACCTTCTTTCAGGTCAATACCCAATGTTTCCACTAAATCATACCCTGTTCTTAACATTCTGAAATCCACTATGTCATCTGGGCTTTTACCTGACCACTCCACTGTTTTTGACGGGGAAACGTTATGCGAATTGATAAGGTCACCATCCATATAAGAGGCATTCATAACTCCCGGAATTTTCTTGATCTCCGATAGGAAAGTTTCAGGTTCTTCTGCTATCTTACCTTCTGCTGTGAAGTTGATGATATTGTCCCGATCAAATCCCAGGTTTTTAGATCTTATATATTCCATTTGTTTGTAAACCACAAACACGGATACAATCAATAATATTGATATGGTGAATTGAAAAACCACCAACCCTTTTCTTGCCCAATGTTCTCCTGCTGAACTTTTGCTTAAATCGAAAAAACCCCTCCCCTTCAATATGAAGATCGGATTAATTCCTGCAAGATATATAGCAGGGTAGCTGCCAGCGATGAAGCCCGTAACGAGGGTAATACCCAAAACCGAAAGCATGAAATCCCTATCAAATAGGAGCGTAAGTTGTTTGCCGGTAATTTGATTAAACTGAGGCAGGAAAAATAAAATTAAGATGAAAGCCAATATCAAGGATAGGAAAGTAAGCAAAATGGATTCACCAAGATATTGCAAAAAAAGTGTTTTCCTATTGGCACCGATGGCTTTTTTCACACCTATTTCTTTTAATCTTGTGGAGGCTTTTGCCGTAGACAGGTTCATAAAATTGATACAAGCAATCAATATGATGAAAATGGCAATGATTGAGAATAGTAATACATACTCGATTCGGCCTCCTGCCATTGCCCCATTTTCATAATTTCCATATAGGTACCTGTCTGAATATGGCCGTATAAATAAAGAAAAAGAAGGTTTTGCATTTTTTGATTGAATGAAGTCTTCTAGTTTATTATTAAATTCATCCACATTAGTATTTTTCTTCAAAATGACATATGTGCTTGGACCGTTATCACCTATATTTTCAAAACCATTGAATACTTGTGGCAACACATCACTGCTAAACACAATATCAAATTGAATAGAAGCATTGGCTGGTGGGTTCTTAAAAATTCCAGCAATCAAAAAATCCCCGTTGTGATTTTCCCCTTTCCAGGTTAACCTTTTTCCTATTAGATGGTCAGTGGTAGAGAATAGCCTACCTGCCAATTCTTCTGATATTACCACCGAAGATGGATCGGTTAGTACCTGATTTATGTCCCCCTGAAGTAGAGGATAGCTGAAAATTTTGAAGAAATCATGATCCGCAAATTTTGAGCGGGCTTTCACATGGGTTTCATC
>JAEWLI010000085.1 GCA_023393375.1 Bacteroidota bacterium | reverse complement strand
TGAGCAAAAGGTTTTTGTAATGGAAGGCCATCAGGATGGCATTTTTGCCTTTGGAAGATCTTTGGAGGAGGCAATGGAGGCTTTGTTGAATTGTTGAGGAAAAAGGAGAAAGGAGAAAGGAACAAGGGGAAAGCCGGCTCCTAATTGTCATCCTGTAAGGATCTGTGCCTAGTTCACCGGAGGTAATCCCATGAGATCTATCTATCACTAATTGATAAAATGAAGAAAAATGCTAAGTTTGCAAGTGTATACACAAGTTGACCACCACTTAATCCGTAGTACATGAGGTTTACATTCATTTTGATTAATTTATTCTTGTGTTTTAAAACATATGCGCAAAATTCAAAATTGATCGAATTAAAAAGCATGTTCGAACAAGGAAATATGGTTGAATCAATAGAACTCTCTTCTAATTTGTTAATTGAAGGTAATAATAATTCAGATTATATAGAAATTCTTCAAATTAGAGGATATTCTTATATGAGTATCGCTGATTTTAAATCTGCTATTTCGGATTTAGAAAAACTATTAAAAATTGATTCCACTAATATTCACTATTATATAGCAATATCTTTTGCATTATGGGAGGAAGGGGATTATATAAGTTCAACAGACTATATAGAAATTGCTCATAAATTATATCCGGATGACCCATTAATTCTCAACAATCTTTCTTATAATTATGGTGAACTTGGAAGATTTTCAGAAGCACTTGAATATGCCTCTTTAGGATTACAAAAAGATAACCTAAGTGATGATATAAAAGCTCTTCTCTTAAACAATAAGGGTTATGCATATATAGGTTTAATGAAGTATAATGAAGCAATTTATTTTATCGATAAATCATTAAATATAAACAATACTAATTCTTTTGCTTATTATTTCAGAGCATTAGCAAATATTGGATTAGAGAAATTTGAAACTGTCTGTGACGATTTAGCAACTGCTAAAAACTATGGTGGATTAAATTTAACAAAAGATTTAATCAAAAAATACTGTAAAGAATAAACGCTTGCTAATAAGCTGGTATATGCCATAGCGGTTTCGTTTGTAGTTACGGCAATTTTTCTTACCTTTAGTCCTGTTTCGGCGGACAGTGAAGTGCATAATAATTCGCTACGGTACGTACCACCGAAACGTTATGATGGGTTTACGTCTGCCATCATCCAACCTGTTGATAAGATAATGAAACTTAAATTCATGACATTATTTCTTTTAAGTTTATTTGGTTGTTCCAAAAATAAATTATTCATTTCTAGCAATAATTGGTTTAAGCTTTATTATCCTTCCCATTGGTCTCAATTTGTAGAAGATGATGGAACTTATCTTTTTTTTGATAATACTAACTGGAAAGGAAATCTTAGAATTACTGCTATGAGATTTCCATCAATGGACCCATTAAATCGAAAAAATAAAATTGATGAGTTACTATTAAAAGAATATTCACGGTTTCAAGGGTCAAAGTGGATTATAATTAAGGATTATAAATCTTTACACTACACGAGGGAATTTAAAGAAAATGATGACCTGCTATTAATACATACTTGGTTTATTAATATTGATAAAACTCTATTTCATTGTTCATTTACAATTAATAAAAGTAAAGTTGAAGATAAGGATGTCGGTATTGAATTAAAACATGTAGTAAAAACTTTAGAATCAATACAATTAATAAACGCACTATAATAGGTGTTTTGCTATACCATAATATAATAAAGCTATTGCTCAATACATAATATAAAACGTTATGGGAAAATTATCAGAGGTACAATCAATGAAATATGTATTAAAAATTATTTTGGGATATTTGTTAATATTTTCAGGAATACTATTTGGATTATTGAGTGCTGGTTTTATTTCCCTGCTAATAAATGCTCATGGTCAATATGGATTAAAGATGGGAATAGAGACTACCGAAATTTTACTGTTTTGTTTAGGATTATTGTTTTCAGGAATGATATGTTTGTTAGGAATTTGGGCTGGATTGAAATTAATTAAGTCTAAGAATAACAAATATCTAGATAAAAATTTAGAAAGAGGAAACTAATAAAATAAATCGGCCCATAATAGGATGGTATGTTTCATTGCTGTGGCATTGGTATTTTGGCATTTTCTCTGTATCTTAGCTTGTTTCGGCGGATAGTGAAGTGCATAATAATTCGCTACAGCACATTACCACCGAAACGTTATAGCTCATTTATCGAGGCTACATTCTGAAGATAATAAATTAATTATGATGATGTTAATAATAGGATTGCCCATTCTGATAATACTAAATATCCCCATCTTCAGATATCTTTTTAAATTATTTTTTGTAGATAAGGATGATTTTAATGAATCATTATATTATTTATTTAGATTTGATATAATCTCAATATTTAGGGGTGAATTTCTTGAGGATATAAAAGCTGAATTGAAAATAAAAATTTATTTTGGTTTATGTATTATCTTGATTGTTGCTGAAGGGTTTATATTGTATAAAATTTTTGAATATAAATAGATAGTTAATAAGGAATCTTTTACCAATATCCTCTTTCCTTCAACCCTACCATTCCAATGAAATTAATCCAGCATTGGCTTTCCAAAGATAAACATCGACAGTAGATCCACTTGGTCCGGCAGGAGGTCTACTTTGTCTGGTAATTGATCCACTTTGTCCGGTAGTTGATCATTCTGGTCCGGCAGTTGATCATTTTGGTGCGGCAGTTGATCCACTTGAGGCGACAATAGATCATTTGGGCTTGGCAGTAGATCATTTGGGAATGGCAGTAGATCATTTTTGAACGGCAGGAGATCCAATACACATATCCGGAAGCTGGTTCCTGATAGATGACAATGGTAAACCGCTTCCGGAGAGACCATCTAATGTAAATGAAAAAATGCCTGTGACTAAAAAATACAATGAATGTAGCTACTTGCTTACAGTTCAAAAAGATATTCAATTAGAAATATTGTCAGAATCAGGATATTGACGATTTAAAGATGAACAGGATTCAGGATTAAAATAACCAGGATTAATAAGGAAATGCATCAATCAAGTAAATCCAATAATCCTGAAAATCCTGATTCAGAGATATTTCACTTAGCCGATCCATAGTCGCATTCGTACCGTAGTTCAGCAAAACCAGTACCCATTTGTTTTACAGAAATTAGCTTGAATGGCGGCGAGGTCGCACGTCGTGGAAAAAGTGGCTTACCTCTTCCAAGGGTTACAGAACCGACCTGAACGATAATCTCATCCAATAATTCGGCATCATAGAATTGACCGGCCAGATCACCACCACCGACAATCCAGATATTTTTCGCGCCGGCGGCAGCTTTCATCTGTTCGTGAACTGGCCGGATATCCCCATTGGCCATATGGATATTCCTACCCTTCTCAGGAATTAGAGACTTGCTTGAGAAAACCCATGTTGGTTGAGTATAAGGCCATGACGAGCCGGTGGAAGAGATAACATCATCTGCATTGCGGAGCATCCACTCGTAAGTGGCAGATCCCATGGCCAAGGCTCCGACCTCTGCAATAAATGATGGATAACTTGTCTCGTTCACATCGCCCAATGTGAACAGCCATTCCAAAGAATCGTCTTCTGTAGCGATGAAACCGTCGAGGCTGGTTGCGGTGTAATACTGTGTCTTCATGAGTGGGTCCTTAATTATTTTGGCTTTTTTTGTTTTGTCTAACAAGCCAAACCACACAGAAGTTTAAATTAAAATGCATTCTCAAACAGAAATTCTGAAATCCGGAAATACCACATTGGTGCATGACATTTTTAGATAGGAAAACTTCCTAAGAGAGTAACGATCTTATCACCCCCATCACCTAACCTTTAAATCCAACTTACCTCCTTTTAAACCCTTTCCGGCTACAGTTAATTGAATATCCCCGGGTTCGGTGCCTGATTGTACCAGGATAACCAACTTACCACTGAAAACCTTCATGGTTGGTTTATGGAACAGTTCCAGTGAAGTAGGATCGCCATTGCACACAGCTTTGAAGCTGCCTTTGCCCGACACCTTGAAATTCAATTGGTTATCGGCAGTAGGGCATGGATTCCCATCTTTGTCCACAATGGTGGCGGTAATAAAACTGATGTCCTCGCCATTGGCTGATAAAACAGTTCTGTCGGCTGCTAATTCAATATGATGTGGTGTTGCCGCAGTATGGATTTCCTTCTCATCTACCGGATTTCCTTCATCGTCATAAGCAACCACCCGTACCGTTCCCGGTTCATACTTTACATCCATCCAGCGCAAACGATAACGGTCAAGCTTGGTACTGTCATTTTTGGTACGGAGGCCCTGGCTTTTCCCATTGATAAAAAGTTCAGCACTATTATAACTGGAATATACAAAAACAGGTGTTGTTTTTCCTTCGCGACCTTTCCAATTCCAATGTGGGAGAATGTGCAGGGTTTCATCTTCTGTATTCCATCGGCTTCGATACAAATAATATCGGTCTTTGGGCAAGCCGGCCAAATCCAGCATGCCAAAATACGAACTTCGTGAGGGCCAGAATTCATCATAAGGTGTGGGTTCTCCCAGATAATCAAAGCCTGTCCATACAAACTCCCCCAGAACCCAGGGTTTGTCATCCTGCATGATAAAGTCATCTTCTGGCAGGTTTGACCAACTGCAATATTCTAAATCGTAGGAAGAGCTTTGTAAATCGTCATACTGCTTATTGATACCTTCCTCCACAGGGAATTTATATACCCCTCTGGAACTTACGGTAGAGGCGGTTTCTGAACCGAGAATAAACCCTTGAGGAAATTTTTCATAAGCCTCTTCGTATAAATGAACCCGATAATTTAATCCGGGTATATCTAATAATGCCCCAAATCCTGACTCCATGACCGCTTTTACCTGGTCCATGCCCACTGTAACCGGTCGTGTAGGGTCTTCCCGATGAAAGATGTCCTGAAGCCACTTTGCCCTTTTCACGCCTTCGGATCCCCATTGGTCAGGAACTTCATTGCCAGCACTCCACATGATGATGCTTGGGTGGTTTCTGGTGGCCTGTACAAGGTTAACCACATCTTTTTCTGCCCATTCATCAAAATATAAGTTATATCCGTTTTGTACTTTTGGTTTTTTCCATTCGTCGAAACTTTCAGCAATAAACAAAAATCCCATTTCGTCGCATAGCTCCAATTGTTCTAATGAAGGCATATTGTGGGCTGAGCGAATCGCATTACAACCAAGATCCTTCAAAATAGTGAGTTGCCGCCGAAGTGCCGAAATATTTATGGCTGCTCCTAATGGGCCTAAATCGTGATGTAAACAAACTCCTTTGAACTTGGTAGGTTTGCCATTGAGCACAAATCCATTTTCCCGGTTGAATTCAATTTTACGAATGCCGAAGCGAACATTTTCAACATGTTTAAGCGTACTTTCCTGATAGAGCCTTATCTCCGCCGTGTAAAGGTACGGATGTTCCGTACTCCATAGTTGAGGGTTTTTTACGCGCATGTTTTGCACAAACTCATTTCCATAAAGATTGGTATCGGTATTTTTCGAAACCACGTTTCCATCGGCATCTTTGATCAGCGTTTCCACGTGAAGATCACTGCCCTGAACTTTTGACTTGATATTGACCCTTGCCAGTGAATCTGAAATGAAAGGGGTGGTAACAAAATGTCCCCAATGTTCAAAACTGGTTTTATCTTTTATAAGTACCTGCACTTTTCGATATAAACCAGCCCCTGGATACCAGCGCGATGAAAATGGATGGTTTTCAAGACGTACAGCAATCAGATTTTGCCCTGCTTTTAGCAAATCAGAGATGTCAAAATAAAAATAGCTGTACCCATAAGCCCGTGTACCTACCAATTCTCCATTCACATAAACCCGGGCATTACTCATGGCACCATCAAAAGTCAACAATACTTGTTTGGCTTTATCGACTGTGGGTAGATTAACTTTATTTCTATACCAGCCTACTCCGACAAAAGGTAAGGCACCTGTCCTGCCTGTTTTTTCGGTAGCTATTTCTTCATTATTCTGTTCAATTTTAATCACCTGCATATCAATCTCCTTATCAAAAGGACCATATATCGCCCAATCGTGGGGCACAACTACCGATTGCCACTTAGCATCATCAAATCCAGGTTGATAAGCAGATTCAGCTTCACCCATATGGAATTTCCATCCTTCTTTTAAATTGATAACTTCGGTCTGTTGGGCGAAAACACCGGGTGTAAAACCTCCGACAATCAGGATGATTATGAGCGAAAAAACTGGTTTCAATATATTCATTTTTACTAAATTCATGTTATGCTTTAATTTAAAAATACCGTTAATAAACCCCGCTGTTCAGTTAATAATGACTCACCCACAAAAATTTTCACTCCATCTCATGAGATAGCAATGACAGCAAATTATGACTCGTTCTGGAGTAGATTGTCCAGTGTATCGCTGCTTTCCTATGTCACCCATATTTCTATTTTTCGTATTCAAAGGTCATAAAATCAAAACCCTGATGGGCATTACCTTCGTAATCAAATAACGCGCAGTTTTCCCATGCCGACCCTGTACCCCACAGGTCTTTCATATCCGATGTGATCCAGGCGGGTTCCCAATAAAAGATGCCAATTCCTCCACCATCTATCAGGGCTTGAGTGACGTCTTTCATAAGATTGAGCTGACCTTCCTTGGTAAATGGATATCCAGAAACCGGTGTCTGGCTACCGAAAATATTTCCATATTGATCATTTGCTGCAGTGGTCCATGCATAGGCGATTTCAAGGATCATGATATCCTTTTCATATTTTTCTTTAAAAGTGGCTACTTGTTGGGAAAGTTCTGAAATAGGGATTTCGTCGTGCCATAAAGGGTAGTAGGAAAACCCGATAATGTCAAAATCGGTAACCACTCCACCAGCCTTCAAATTGTCAAACCACCATGCTACGTTTACCGGATCGGCTATGTGAAGGATGATCTTTGTATCCACATCAGACAATGCTTCCACATCCCTCACTGCTTGAATGGCACTATTAATAACGCCTCTCAGATAACCCCAATTGCCATCGCAACCATTGGGAGCGGGAAATTCGGACGAGGCCGCTCCATGATACATCATGCCGCAATTCGTTTCGTTCCCGATCTGTACAAACTCCGGCATCAGGCCCTTATTGTTGAGGTAGTTAAGCGTTTGAAACGTATAGTTGTAAATGGAATCCTCCAGCACATTAATGTCTATTATGTTGGCCCACGCAGCAGGTATTTCCTGCTTACCCGGATCTGCCCAGACATCGGAATAGTGGAAATCGAGCAAAACCTCCATTCCTTGTGCCTTAGAACCTGCAATAGCTTTCTCCACATCATAAAGATCATTATACATTTGATCACCCTCAGGATTGTATACTGTCTTCGTCCATTGGGGATCATGCCAAAGTCGCAGGCGCACAATATCTGTTCCGCGATCGTGAAAAATCTTGTACGGATCTTTCACCACTCCCTGGTCTTTATATACGCCATTGTGATCGAGTATCTGGTTTACATAAGACAGATCGGCCCCAAAATAAAAAGGACCATCCTCGACCTCTTCTTCCTCCTCTTCGATAGGATTTGTTGGATCTTCCTTACAAGCGGAAACCGACAGGATGAATGAGAGTATAATAAGCGTTATCATTCGAAATTCTGATTTTATTTTTTTCTTCATAATTTTTGAGCTGGCCAATTCAAGGCTTTACCACATAAATTTATAGAAAAAATGTTACCAACAATCCTTCTTAGCAAAATTTTTACATCATATAGATTCGGGTTTTAGATCCCATAATCCCATGATATTATAATTCATATAATAACAAGAGAATTCTTATTATAAGGAAACCCATATACTTCGTCTTCAATAATTCCATATTGGTCGAAATACACCTCTCTGTTGGTCGAACGAAAAATAATATCATTTTTTATAAAGATAATTTTACATAAAAATTTAACATAACTATGAAGAAATATATTTTATTGAATATTATGATAATGTGTTTCGGAGGGCTTGTAATGGCACAACAACCCGAAAGACAGAACTTTTCTGAGCAAGATCTATATGAAATGGATCTAGAGGATCTGATGAACCTTGTAATTCGTTCAGCATCTGACAAAGAAGAAAGTATATTTGCTGCTCCAGTATCAAGTTTTTCTATTACAAGAGATCAAATTGAGAAAGCAGGGGCCAGTTCCATTGCTGAAGCATTGAGGTTATGCCCTGAAGTAATCGTTAGGGAAACTTCAAATGGTAATTATGATATTCATTTAAGAGGATTTGATAACCTTGCCCGTTTCACTGGGTCTCAAGACCAAATAAACCTCCTGACACTGGTAATGGTAGATAATAGGCCTGTATTCAACTACAATCAAGGCGGAACATTTTTTGAGTCGATTCCGGTCGATTTGGTTGATGTTGAACGGATCGAAGTGGTGAAAGGACCTTCTTCACCTTTATTTGGACCAAATGCAGTAACAGGTGTGATCAATATCATTACCCGCAGAAATGAAAAAGACTTTCAGGTTTCAACCAAGCTTGAGACAGGTTCGGCAGGATCTACTAATGCAGGTTTATGGTTAAGCAAAAAGTTGAATCCTGCATCAGCAGCCCTGACAGTTTCAGGAAACTGGAAAAAATACATGCGTACCGATGATTTGGATTATGTATATGATTATAATACCTACTCAAATCAGCTGGACACTTTTGCCATCCGACCTTTATTTTATGGATCATCAGATGTATCAATAAAGAAATATGCAATAAATGGTGCTTATGATTATGAAAAAAATGGACTGAATATAAGGATTTCAGCAGGAGGGAATTTTTCAGATACTTATAAATCTTATTTAAATAATGATTTTTCTGCACTCTCTCCAACAGGATCGAGAAGCTGGTATGGCAATGGAGAAGTTATATATAAAAACCTGAAAGCGCACTATTCTGTGGTAGATGGTTATGATAATGTCCTAAAAGAAACATCAATGTTAAATTCGGAATATGACTACACCAATTATAACCTTGTCCTTGATTATGATGTGAACATTGGGTCAAAAGTCAGTATCAGCCCAACTTTTAATTATCAGTCGGCCACTTATGACGATCAAAAATACATAATTGAAAATAATAAAGACGGGTTTTTTAAGGGTTCAAAAAATATAACGTCATATGCTTTGTCTTTCCGGGTAGATTATTCACCTATAGAATCGCTCAGGCTGATCGGCGCATTGAGAGGTGATAAATTTAATCTTCCTGATGATGTGTACTTGTCATACCAGTTTGCTGCTACTTATCAACCCAACAACAAGGTGATGTTCCGGGCTGTTCACTCCAGGTCTAACAGTGGAGCCTTCTTAGGAAATATTTACCTGGATGCAAATGTGACCACAGTATATCAGGAAGAAGCACTACCATTTCCTATTGAAATCATCAGCATAGTGGAAGGTAACCCTGAAATAAAACTGACAACTGTAGATCTGTTTGAATTAGGAGGTAGAATGAAATTTGGAGAAAATATGAGTATCGATCTTACTTTATTTTCTCAAAAACTAAATAATTTAAATTCGTTGGTTCAAATGGGAAGTGATACTACCTACAATCCTGTAATCCCTATATTACCACAAACAATTACTAGTTATACCAAATACCAGGCACTTCCACTCGAAGCAGTTCAAAAGGGTGTTACGTTATCCATTATCTATTCTCCTATAAAGGAATTTCAATTTAGTCCATTCATCACATTGCAGGAAACTCAAGTCAAAAACCAACCTTATTATTTGACTACCATGCCAGTACCGGGCAATATTTATGATAATAAAGAAGGCACACATGAATCGACCCCTTCATTTTATGGTGGGTTTAATGCTAATATCCTTCCTATGGATAAACTGAATATCAACTTAAACGCGTATTTCTTTGGCAAACACAAATTGTATCATCAAAAGGAAGTCTATCCACAAATGAATGATAATGGAGAAATAGAAGGAAAAATCCTGATGAATACAAAGGTTGCATACAGAGTATCACGGAACATTAAGGCATATGTCGCTGTTAAAAATATTCTCAACGATGATTCCAGGGAACATTATGGAACTGATAGGATGGGAAGATTATTCCGAATTGGAATAAATTATAATTATTGAAATTATTTTTAAATATTAAAGAGGCTGTTATGAGCAATTGTTAAGCTTTGACAGCCTCTCTTCATTATTTTGTAACCTGCCCGGTTTCATTATCCTATATTACCCTCGTCTAAAATTCCGAATATTTCTAACCATATCACTCCAAAATTTGCGGTTTTAATCTGAACTTGTAAAGATTCCAAAATAATCGTATCTCATAATTTTGTTCTGAAGTCTTATTCAACATAAAGAAAATGCTAGCCACGAGGCATCTGGATTATGGTTTTTGTAATTTGATGTAACATAGATGAAAGATTTTGTAACAATTAATATTAGTTACAGGAAGATTTGTATACATTTGTTTTAAAGGTATCTTGAGTTTCCTAATAAACTTGAAAGCATATCGTGAACTATTTGAGCAAGTTTGGTGCAAATTGCAATTGAATGGACGATAAAAAACTACATCAACTTATAGAAAGAATCAGCAAAGAGAACTGTAAGCATTCTTTCGACATCATTTTTGAGTATTATTATCCTAAATTGGTTGATTTTGCCAATTTTTATTTAGAATGTCGTAAATCAGCTGAAGAAGTTGCTTCTGATGCTATGTTGAAATTTTTTATCAAAAGGCACTATTTATTATCTATAGAAAGACCCCAATCCTATTTATATACAACTGTAAAAAACCTTTCTATAAGTCAAATCCGAAAGACAAAGAAGGATATTAATTTTGTTAGCCAGAGCGAATTACTAGAACTGCAAAAATTTGAACCCGAAGCATCACCGGAAAATAATCTTTTTGAAGAAGAGTATTCGGCAGTTATTATGAAAATAGTGGATGGTATGCCCCCTCGCAGAAAAATGATTTTTAAGCTAATAAAACAGGAGGACAAAAGCTATAAAGAAGTATCCACACTTTTAAATATCTCTGTGAAAACGGTTGAAGTCCATATGGGATTGGCAATAGCTCAGTTAAGACTATCACTCGAAAATTATGAGAAGCGTAATCAATTCAATTATTTGCAAATAGTAAAATTCCTCTTCCTGTTCTTGCACATTTTTAATTATTAAATTTACTATTATTTTGCAAATATTCTATTAAATGCGCAATAAATCGGGTGTGTTTTTAAATGTACCATAAATATTTAATTTTTATTAAATATTTCATCATATCAATTAGGGGTAGACCTAGTAATTAAGCGTCTTAGGTATATAAATGCTATAGCGAGAATGGATTGTTCAAGGTTCGATATTTTGGTTGGTTTGGTTCTTACGGGAAGGGCTACGGAGCCTCAATATGCAGAATTTGAAGAGATTTTAAAAACCTCAAAAGAAAAGCAAATAGCTTTTGAAAAGCTAAAGAGGGTATGGTACGCTAATATAAATGACAGGAATTTCAATTATTATCCCCAAAGAGAAGATCTATGGCACAGATACCAGTCTCATAGGATTTCAAAAAATAGTTGGATTTCACAAACCACGGTTTTTAAAATTGCAGCAGCCATACTTATTTTGTTGACTTTCGGATATTCTATCATTTATTTGAATCCAGAAATAAATACTGATCCAGAACCTTTGGTTGCTGCCATTGTGACCAAAGAAACAAAACCAGGTGAAAAATTGAAAACCTGGTTGCCAGATGGAACTGTGGTAATTTTAAATTCCGGAAGTAAATTAACTTATTCTGAAAATTTTACCGATTCTCTAAGATTGGTTCATCTAACGGGGGAAGGTTATTTTGAAATTGAGGAAGATAAAAATCGTCCATTTACTGTTAAAATTCAAAGTATGGAAATAACTGCTTTGGGGACAGAATTTGGAGTGAATGCATACGACAATAATTTGAATGACCAGGTTGCTCTTGTTTCGGGTAAACTTTTGATAAAAAACAATGAGAATACAGAAGTAAGGATGGATTCCGGGCAAGCAATTAGTTTGTCGCGGGAAAATCATAGTTTATCCATGTCAGATATTAATTACATTGCTCAGATTGGTTGGAAAGACGGACTACTTTACTTTAATAACAGCAGCATCGAAGAGATAATAAAAACATTGGAAATGAATTATGGTGTTCAATTTCTCTTCGATAAAAACCTTAATAGAATCCGTGAAGCTTATACAGGTACTTTCAAAAATGAAAGTTTAGAAAACGTAATGAAAGTTATATCTTTTTCTCTAAATTTTAAATATAATATAAATGGCAAAAAAGTGACAATTGAAACAAAAAAATAACTGGAAGCCCAGGGCTCCCGGTTAAGAAATTTAAGTTTTTTACTAAGCAAAAAAAATAATGTGAAGTAAAATTTTTTGTTATACCCTAACAACGTAAATTTATGAAAAACAATCTACTTTATTTATTTAAGATGTGCTCAAAATATTTATTAATAGGTATTGTTGCACAGTGTTTTTTTTACTCCTTGATCTTTGCTGATAACAGCAATGCACAAAGTAAAAGTATTGACGAAGTTAAAGTCAATGTAAAATTGAACAATGCCACGTTCGAAGAATTTATCAGTCAGGTAGAAGGTCAGACTGATTTCAAGTTCTTTTTTGGAAATGTAAAGCAAAGTAAAATCAAAGGCATTACCCTTAATGCCAATAACGAAAAGCTTGCAGAGGTTTTAAAAGAATTGTCTCAAATGACAAAGCTTTCTTTTAGACAAGTTAACTACAGTATCGGAGTTTATAAAAACAACCAAACTGAGAGTGTTATTTCTGATGCGAATACTGTTTATCAACAGATAACTGTTACTGGTAAGGTTCGTAGCGATGATAGCCCTGAAGGTCTTCCAGGAGTTAACGTAGTAATTAGAGGTACCAACCAGGGTACTGTTACCGATATCAATGGAAATTATAGTATCAATGTTCCATCAACTGAATCTGTGTTGGTATTTAGTTCTATTGGATTTACTACGGAAGAAGTTCCAGTAGGCACACGTACCGTAATCAATATTGACATGATACCAGATGTGAAAACACTTGGAGAAATCGTTGTTGTGGGTTATGGTACCCAGCTTCAAGGTACTGTTACTGGTTCTGTTTCAAAATTATCAGCGGAAAAGTTAGAATCAAAGCCGGTAGTAAGTGTTGAATCAGCTTTACAAGGACAGGTATCAGGTGTTTCTGTTGTAAATAATGGAAGTCCTGGAGTTGCACCAACAGTTAGAATACGCGGTGTGGGTTCTGTTAGTTATGCTTCTGACCCATTATATGTTATTGATGGTGTAGCTGTAGGTAATCTTAATAACTTTGATGTTAAGGATATTGAATCAGTTTCTATTCTTAAAGATGCCGCATCTGCAGCAATTTATGGATCAAGGGCAGCTCAAGGTGTAGTGCTCATCACTACCAAGTCAGGTAATAGAACAGGTAAAAGCACATTGAGTTTTGATGCCTCTTATGGTTCCCAAAAAGCTTGGAAAACACTAGATTTATTGAATAGTGAAGAGTATATTCGGTTTGGAACAGACCTTATCACAAATGGAACAAAAATTGGTGACCAGTTAAATATACCAAATCGATTTTCTCAGATGGATGATCCCATCTATGAAGGTGCTACTCAAACATATGCTCAGACAGAAACTGACTGGCAGGACCAAGTTTTCCAAACTGCACCTATTGTACAAATGAATGTAAATTATTCCGGTGGTAATGAGAACAGTACTTTCTATACGTCTTACGGAAGATTTTCACAAGAGGGTATTATGCGGGGAACAGAGTATGATAGGCACAGCTTTAGACTGAACTCCGATCATAAAATCAGTAAATTAATTTCTTTCGGGGAAAACATTAAGGTTTCCTATAGTGAAATGACTAGAGAAAGGTCTTCTGGTGGACGTACTATGGTGAAGCACATGTTGAACATGGCTCCTTATGTGCCTGTTTATAACCCAACTAATAGAGGAGGATTTGGGGGTATGCAAAATGCAGATGGAAATGATGCAGAAAACCCTGTGCGTATAGCTGACCTAGAAAAGGATAGAGGATATATCGTTAATATTCTCGGAAATGTTTACGGAGAAGTGAATTTCACAGATTGGTTGTCATTTCGTTCCAGTGTTGGTATGGAATACACCTCTGACAGAACTACAATAAATTTGCCTAGATTCAACGAAGGGACGAATTCAAGACCAAATCTTCAGTTAACCGATAATCGTTTTACCTTCTTCTCACCTGTTTTAACCAATCAGTTGAATATTGATAAAACTATTGATAAACATTATATCAATGCGGTATTGGTGGCAGAACAGCAAATTACAAGAATGACTGTCCTTAATGGAAGCGGTAGACACCCTACCAATGTTATCCAGGAATTAGCGGGAGCTGAATCGCAATCCCTTAATGGTTCAAGAGAAGAAACAGTTTTGCAGTCTTATGCAGGAAGGTTGAATTACGCTTTTGACAACAAATACTTAATCAACTTCTCTATTCGTCGTGATGGGTCCTCTGTTTTTGCACCAGGTAAAAAAATCGGTTATTTTCCCGGAGGTTCGATTGGATGGGTTGTGAGTAGGGAGAGCTTTATGGATAATGCTAATTTCATTTCTAATTTAAAGTTACGCGCCAGCTACGGTTCGCTTGGTTTTAATAGACTGGGTGCGTATCCTTGGCAAAATTCGATATTTACGAATACGGCACCTGTTTTTAACAATACAGTTTCTGGTAATACAGGTGCTTATTTTTCAAGAATAGCTAATGCGGAATTAGAATGGGAAATCACAAAAATGAGCAACTTTGGGTTTGATTTAGCACTATTAGACAACTCCATTACACTATCTGCAGATTATTTTATACGTCAAACAGACAATTTAATTGTTGAAAATCCTTTACCCACTTCTATGGGTTATGCCGACAACCCTCCAACAAACATTGGATCGATGAAAAACTGGGGTTATGAGTTTACAGCAGGGTATAACAAAAGTGTTGGCGATTTCCAATTTGGAGTTGAAGGAAATATTAGTTTCGTCAAGAATGAGGTATTAAAATTAAGTGAATTTCAACCAACTATTGATAGAGGAGCTGTAACAGCCGATTATGGTAATGAAACTATTA
>JAEWLI010000070.1 GCA_023393375.1 Bacteroidota bacterium | reverse complement strand
CCACCATTGTAAAGGCGGTGGAGGAAGGACGTGCGATATTTGATAACCTGATCCGTTTTATAAAATTTTCATTGGGGGGCAATTTGGGAAAGGTACTGGTCATGCTCCTTGCACCTTTGATGGGTATCATCATAGCGTTGAACCCAATGCAGCTATTGTGGTTGAATTTATTGACAGATGGGTTTCTGGGCCTTGGATTAGGTGTGGAACCTTCCGAAAAAGATACCATGAGCAAACCACCCAGAACACCAAAAGATCCCATTTTAAATAAAAAGGGTTTGATTCATGTCACCTGGGTTGGAATTTTAATTGCAGTGTGTTCATTATCAGTGGGTTATTATTATTATGAAGCCGCTAATCCTGAAAACATGTACTGGCAATCAATGATATTTGCAACAATAGGATTTACCCAGATTGGCCACGCATTAGGACTTAGGGCTTCCAGTAGATCCATTTTCTCTGTTACCTCCAACAAAATTTTCAGTGCAATGATCTTATTGACTTTGATCCTGCATCTATCGGTAATTTATGTGCCATTTTTAGAGAATTTTTTCGGACTGATGCCCATTGAACCAATAGATCTGTTTATTGCATTTATGCTAGGCGTTATCGTGTTGGTCATGGTTCAGATTGAAAAACGGTTGTTTCAATCGAAAAATGGTCATGTGTAGTTTGTATATAGAACTTTCAACCTCTCTTATAAAAGATAAAGTCAGATAGTTCCGGGGCTATACCACTTTCACGTAAATAAATAGCAATCTGGCCTTTATGATAAGTGGAATGATTGATCACATGAAATAGAATGTCCTTAACACTATTGGAAAAAGGCTGTTTTTGTGACGTAGCGTAATTAATTTGCCTATCAAAATCTGAATTTGCGATGATTTCTATAGACGTATGAAAATTATCCTTGTCTATTGCCTTGAGTTCATCAGTGGGATTAATCGCCCAAACTGCGTGCAGGAGTTTTTGACCCAAAATACGCTTGTTCCAGATATGATGTGCATTAAGGATATGGCTAAAAACTTCCAGGCATCTTTTTGGTAATCTCTCTTCTGATACCTGAACCACGCCCACAAGCCTTTGATTGAAGTGGTGATTGTATTCGAAAAGTTCTTTGAAATAATCTTTCATGTGGTTGATGCGTTTTAAATTCATATACTGTTTTTTTATCTTCATTGATAGTTTTAAATTTTATACCTAATTCATTTTCATAATAGTTAATGGTAATCCCATCCGGCACCTGCTTTGATTGATATTCATGAACAAAGTCTCTTAAAAATAGATCCGTGAATATATGTGAAAACCTTAATTTGCAGGAGACCGGGTTCTATTCACTTAGTTTATCTGTGCAAATCTGTGTTATCTGTGAGAACCTATGAAAGGAGAAAGGAACATGGAGCAAGGAAAAAGGAAGAAAAAATCTGTGATTATCTGAGTAATCTGTGAGAAATTAAAATTAGAAAGGCTATTGTCTTTTCTTTTCCAAAAATGCCTTACCCCTTGGTGAAATTGAATACCCAACATCATGACTGATGGTCAAACCCAGATTTTTAAGCTTTCTGATATTGATCTTAAGCCAGTCCTTTTCCATTTCTAACATGTCGGCCAATTCAGACGCTTTTGTGTGTGGGTGTTTTTTAATCAAATGGAGTACATTCATGGTCCAGTCTCCCCTATTGCTGTGTTTGTCAAACTTTTTTAATGAAGCATCAATCTTCTGGTAATCAGCATCTGATAATTGTGCATCTGCGCTTAATGAAATGCGATCGTCCTCTGAATGGTAATGTAATTGTATCTTATAGATTAGTCCTTCCGGAATTGCATATAAAGCATCTATTAAAATTTGAAGATGCTCATATCCAGCCATATGAGCATCTTCCTGTGTAATTTCCTCAAGATGTATTTCTTTAATTTCGTCTACCATGATCACACCAAAAGCAGACCGGATCATTCTGCCTGGTTTCACCCGAGACAATTTCCATTTTCGAAAAGCCAGTTTTACTTCTCCTTGTTTAATGGCTCTCCAGATATGATGAGGGAACAACATGATATTATCTGATTGATTCAGCCAGTTCTTTTATCAAAACTATACCTTTTTCCCATAATGGTTCCTGGGATGCTATATCAAGCAATGAAAGAGGGCCGGATACTGTCATTAAAGTGGATTGGTTATCATCTTCATGAACTGCGAAAACTTCAGAGTATTCTCCAATTGGATGGGGTGGCGACATATTCACATCGTCAAAGTAATCAATTTTCAGTAAAGAACCTGGTATATTCTGTTTTATCACACCTTTTGCCCCGATTTCTCCTGCCACTTTCCAGGAGATCACAGACCCCTCCTGCCAGTCCGTTTCCACATAGGTACCCTCATAAAAAGCTTTGGCCCATTTTATATTAATAGATGGATCTTGCAATACTTCCCAGATTCTTTTTCCACTGGCATGTATATTTATGGTCTTTTTAATAAAAGCCTTCTCTATATGATTTTTCAGGCTAATATTCATCAATTGGTTCCAGCCTTCCGTAAAATTGCAAGGATCAAGATCGTGAACATCTGATGGAAAGGTATGCAATCCTTCGTGAGTTAGCTTTAACCTGGTACGATTGTCTTCGGGAGTCAACTCAATTGTGAGTAAAGATTCTCCTGAATAACCTTCGTAACGCCAGGTGTACTGAAGTTTTTTTTCAGGAATTACTTCCGTAACCCGGCACAAATGCAGGTAACGCTTTTCATCTTTACCCCCTTCAAATTGAAATTCGAAACCCACTTCAGGTTTAAATTCAGCAATATCAAAATACCAGATTTTCATCTGATCTTTGTCAGTAAGTGCTTTCCATACCCTGTGTACCGGGGCATTATAGGTACGTACCAGAACAACTGTTCCCTGTGCTTTTTTTTCTTCTGTTTGCATAATCGTTTATTTATAAGGTTGTACTGAGTTTTAATTTATTTGTTTAATTGATTGGTCTATCTTCATCTGATTAAGAATTCAGAAATCAAAATTCCTATTAACGAATGACGAATTCGGAATGACGATTTGTGATTTATAAATATATAGTAACTACCATTTATTCAGATAAAATAAATACCGTACCGGCAGGATCCATGATCCAGTGCATATTTTCAGGTATTTTTTCAATTTCATCACGCGTTTCCACACCTTTTGATTTCAGGTACCGGGTGGCGTCTTCCACATTGTCGGTTTTAATTTCAAGCCATGTTTCCGAATGGGTATAATGATCGACACAATCCAGCCAAAGGGTATTTCCACCAAAAACTACTTGATGGGTTTTTGATACAGTGGGATGGTCAATCGGTTTTTCCTTCACATCAAATTTCAACACATCACGATAAAATGTGATTGTTTCATCGTATTTGTATTGGGGAATTTTTATGGCAATGTTCACGCCACCTTGAAATTTAGTTTCCATATGTAAATCCATGTTTAATTAAAAAATCTATTAAGTCCACAATAAATTAAGTTGGATGATAATTAAATTTATCATTTCCCCTCATTTTCCAAATTCAAAAAGTCCTCGAGGGCATCCAGTTTCATTGTCCAAAATGCCTTGTATTGTTCTACCCATTTCGATACTTCATTTAGTTTTTGTAACCGTGCCTGGCAATAACGCTCCCTGCCCTGCTGATAAATCTCTATTAACCCACACTCTTCAAGAATTTTTATGTGTTTCGAAATAGCAGGACGGCTGATGGAAAAATTACCCGCCACAGCATTCAAGTTCAATGACTGATACGCCAACATATTGATTATCTCCCTGCGGGTTGGATCGGCTATTGCCTGGAAAACATCTCTTCTGATCATATTATTTATTCGTAACCATTCAGTTACAAATGTAAGAGTAACCGATCGGTTACGCAATGAAATGAAAAAGTTTTTTTGATTTTTTTTACCTGGTTGAAAGGGTATTTTCCATCTTTCTGGGTAAATGAATATAACATGGTTAACTTTACATGAAAATGACGCAGGAAGAATTTGATCAACAATTCAGGGAAGCATTGGATCTCGCTTCTGAAAATATGGCTTCCCATAAGGAAATTGATGTAAAGCAGTTTTACGGTATGATGTATTTTTTCGAAAATCTTGCATTCTTCAGCCCTGTTTTATATGATTTGCTTCATAACGCTAAGATGAAGGGATAGCGTTAAAATTATTATAGGTTACCTTAGACACAGTACTTTCCGAGTACAAAACCTGGGAGATCCCTGTCTGTACAGGGTTGACGTAAAAGTCGTGAACCATTTAGTTGTATCAAGATTTTGCCCTATTTTCAAATTGAAATATATTGGTTTGCTTTTTTAGGCATGGTCAACTTTGAACCTTAAACCTTAAACTTTCAAACAACTTCAAACCCTTTTTACCAAATCTGAGTACATAACCCGGGAGATCCCTGTCTGCACAGGGATGACGTCAATGTCGTGTTCGTTCTATCGAGTTATGTTGTGATCATTATTAATGATTCTTTATATTTTGACTAAAACTCCTTCCTGCTACAGGTGTATAGCCACCACTAGCGTCATTCCTGCGAAAGCAGGAAACCCCTGATGATGGCATATTGACTGGTATAATTGCGAATGACAGGTGACCATGGCAACAGTACTTAACGAATCCGAGTACAAAACCCGGGAGATCCCTGTCTGCACAGGGATGACGTCAATGTCGTGAGCAGGCTAATGAGTCAAGATTTATCTTATTTTCAAATAATGATAGAAGGTGTTTTGAGAAAACACTAATGATTGGTCACTGACACAGTAGTTGACGAAAATGATTTAATATTCCTTTTGACAATCTTTTTTCGCATTAGAATAAAACTTAAAATTGCATTATACAAACACCTAACCTTTTTTTAAATGATTTCCACATTGTTTCAATATTGTAAATTAGTTCTATTAAACATTCTGCTACTTAATTTTATTTCGCCAGCAACAGCTCAATCAGATGCGCTTGTTTTTGTAAATGAAGACATTCAGCTTATGCATTTGGGAGATTCTATATTTGTGCATATCACTTGGGAGAATAGTTCAACATTTGGACGTTTTTCATCTAACGGAATGATCATTATCAGAAATGGACATGCATTAATGATTGATACTCCAATGGATAATGCAAAAACGAAAATCTTAACAGAGTATATCCTGAATCATCTACATGCAAATGTAGAAAAAGTAATTGTGGGTCATTATCATGATGATTGTCTAGGTGGTTTATCCTATCTTCATGAGAGAGGAGTCACTTCTATTGCTAATATATTGACAGTTGAAAAATGTAAAGAAATGGAGCTGCAAATTCCGTCGAAGTCGTTTAACGGCAGATTAACCTTTAATTTTCAAAATGAAACTGTTGTATGTTCATTCCCTGGTGCCGGTCATACTTTTGATAATATTGTTGTGTGGCTGCCCAACCATAAGATCCTTTTTGGCGGCTGTTTCATAAAAGCTGCTAAATCTACAAATTTGGGCAATCTTGAAGATGCAGTGGTAGGCCAATGGAACAAGAGTATTGAAAATGTGAAAAGAAACTTCCCTGCTGAAATTGTTATTCCAGGCCATGGTGATCATGGAGGTAAAGAGTTGCTCACTTATACCCAGAAATTAGTAGATGAATATTTGAAGCAGCAAAAAAAAACTAAAAATTGAAAGAAGTAATCATCCCCACACGTATTCCAAAAGACTCAAATTTCCCTTTATGAAAAGATGAAACCGCTTCCACCCTGAAAATTCTGAAGATATGATCCAATCCATAACCCAATTCCATATAATTACCGGCTTCAGGAGTTAATAAGAGATTGCCAATCAAGTTTTCCCGAAGCCCCATCATTTGAATAGCCGGTATTCTGGTCAGGAGAAATTTTCTCATCTTATAATTGACATGAGATTGGAGATATCTGCTGTCGGTGCTGTACAAATAATAATCGAGCAATCGGAAAGATTGTTCCCGGCTATTTCTTAAAAATGGCAATTTGTTTCCATCAAAATGAAAAAAATCCATCAGATAGATAGTTTCTTTATTCAGAAATGATCCTGCTTCTACATCTAAATCTATCGCTGCTCTTACTCCTATCTTTATTTGGTGATTAATCCCCACTAAAAGTTTATCGAAATCCACATCACCAAACCCTTTGGTATATGTAGCCCTAAAAGTTGATCCAGTACCCGGAATGCGTGATTTATTGCCGTTTTGTCTCACATACTTCACCCACGGTTGATATTGAACAGTGGCAGATGAAATAAATGCCCGATGTTGAGGGAATGACGTGTTTTCTAAACTCAGATTTTCCGGCGCATTTGGAGTATATCGGGTTTCTTCTCTTTCAATTATTTTAGAATGGTTAAACAATTCCCACCTTTCTGATAATTGGGACTTAATGCCCACCTTTATTTTTCCACCATAATTTTTATATAAATCTATTTCCAAAAAGTCCCTTTCATAGATTTTCAAATAATTTTTATAAAAAAGAAGGGTCCAAATGGAATTGAGGAATGGTGATACTGGGTTTTGTTCATTGTACTGGGCAACTTCTCGTCCTCCCCGAATAAACACATGCTGCTGTTGTAGCGGTGTATGGTTTTGGAATTTCATATTAAAAACCCCTGAAAGTTTATTTCTGGCAAGGGAATACCTGATGTCAGGACCAATTGAAAATTGTGTATTGTTTGGCCAGCGATAGTTATAACTTAAACCAATCGTGGCATTATATCCTTCAACCGTATTAAAATCAAGCCTTGACAACACACTCTGCAACTGAATATCACTGTTTTTACCTGTCTGAAACCTTCGGCCGGTAATAAAACCCATGTAATTGGTCTTTTTATTATTGATGGTATCCACCGTATCACTTTGGGTTTTCTCTATCCTCACTATTTGTTGTTGATAACCTTGAATTTCATCACTTGCCAACTGAATTGGCCTGGCAGTTATCCAATAGAGGGAATCCCGTTTGGCTGCCAATGAATCAACAACCATTGTATGATCATATACCACATCAGGTTCATCTGACTTTTTTGCTTCCTCTTTTTCATATTTCCGCAAAGCTTTATTAATATCTTTTCTGGTCACTTTATCCTTTTCTTCCAGATTCCTGATATTTGTTGTTTTTGAATCCACCACTTCTTTTGGCACCAGTGTAACATCCCTTGGAAGGTCAGGGTTGACATGAATTTGATAATCTGAAACGGCAGCTAAATATTTAAATTGAAAACCTACGCCCCAAATTTTCCCATTTATATGATATTTGTGTGATACCGGTAGCCATACCGATGACTCAATAGGTGCAAACATTTGTTCGGCAGCTATATTTATACCCATTTTAACTACATTCAGCTTCAGGCTGTAAATGCTCCAGTTATCTTCCACTATTTCAATTACACCCTCAAATACATTATCCCCTTTTGAACGTGGTGTCACCTTTACCTTACTGATTTCATATCCCCGATCAACATAGGTGCCCAAATAAGTAAAATTATAATACGAAAAAGCTTTTGGGGACAATGGAGAAATGGTATTGGCAACCTCTGGATGATAAAAACTCGCATTGATATATGACATTGGACTTGTATTGCTCAAATCATCGAGATTCGACTTCATTGCAATCACTTCCTCTTTATACTGGTTTGGCCGCTTATATGTCACCTTGGTTATAGACTCGATCAAATATATTTTTGAAGTGTCAATGCCTTCATCTTTAAACCGTTTTCTTAACAAAAACGGGATTTTTAATAATTTTCCTGATCCCTTTAAATATACCTTTGAAGTAGAACTATCTATCTGATTGAGGTGAAACTTGCTTTTCGCAATGGCATTACGTATAATGGCATAAGCAGGGTCTTCATTTTTTGCGTTGATCGTTACAGACGGCAATACAATATCCTGAGTGACCATTTTTACATCCAAATTTACTTCCTGATTTTCTGAAACAGATATTTCATGTGTAACTGACTGGTATCCCATGAATTGAAATAACAGGGTATAATTTCCAGGTTCCAGTTTAACAAAATAATCCCCTTCCCCATTGGCTGTAGTTCCGGTTTTTATCTCTGAAATATAAATGGTCGCAAAAGCTAATGGTTCACCTTCATTATTGGTGATTTTTCCTTTAACTATTCCTGCATTGGCAACAAACGGGACTATATAAAGAATAAAAATGAGGGGTAAAAATGGTTTCATAATAAAAATGACAAGAAATGAATTATTTATGTTCTGATTGTATTTTTTTGTGGTCAAAAATAATACCAAAGCATAAACAATTATTTACAAATTCGATTTTTTCACATAGATATGATAAAAATAGATAATTACGTTTCCAATAGTAGGTTAATTTGAAAGTCTATAACCCCAGCGGGGGTCAAAAGACAGGAATGTTTCGATATATAAGAAAAGGAAGACTAAAAAACAAGTTGACGCCTAGTAGAGGGAAGGTTGTTATGGTCAAATTTGACTTTAATCAATGTGCGAAACATTAGTTATGGAGCCATTACTACTCATGTTTATGTATTTTATTCATCATGGTGTTTTTGCTGCTTCATAATTTCTTACTTCTTCTTCTGTAGCTTCTTCTACCCACCAGATTTGATTTGTTCCATGTCTTAAATACACTCTTACGGGAATATCATCCTGCTCGGATTCTTTCAGAAGTTTAAGGAATTTAGTCCCATAAGTGTCACGTATTTTACGTCCGTCTGATGCTAAGTAATATAAAGCATTATTCAGAACATTTTCGTTAAAGGAGAAAGGTCTGGCAAAAGATCACAGTTACGGTGAATCCGGTCAGTTGATTGGGCTAATGAATAAAAAAGATGACAAAAGCATGATATTTTCATGATTAGACTGGTGGATACACAGTGGATACACCTTCAAGGTTTATCTGCCCTAAGCAAGCGATAGCGAGGTAAAAGCACCTCCAATATTTACAAAGTGAACCCAAACCTTGAAGGTTTTTTACTGCTATTCTTGGCACAGGTTCGTGATACGATTGGCTACACTGCCAGTCAGTGCCGAATGAAGCCCTTCTTATAACTTACCGTTATTATTTGCTTCATATAAATTAGAATGGCTATAGTTTTGGACAGTTGCTGCCCTATAATGCCAAGTATCATTTTGCGGTATGAAACAGTTGGGTTTTCGGGCTCTTTCCTATCCACCGTTGGAAAAAGTTGGAGCGGGAATCTAATGCACGCAAACCACTGAACCCCTGTTTTATATTGTGTGTTGCTTGTAGTTTATTATACTATTTCAAGTCCTGTCCTTTTTACTAAATCAATCAACGGTGAATTATCATTATTTAAAAATCTACCTTTACCAACAAGGTAAGGCTCAATTTTAGAATTCACTTTTCTAGTCAAACTCCAAATTTTTCCAGTCAAGTAGTCATCCTCATTTTCTGTAACAATCATAATATCAATATCGCTGTCATCAGTTGCTGTATTGGATAAATAGCTACCATACAAATATGCTTTATCAATTGGTATCCCTTCAGAGCGTAAAATAACAATATATTTCTTCAAAATCTCTATAATTTCTCTTTTAGCCATTGCAATAAGGTTTTAGTTTTTTCAAAGTATTCATTTACTTTTAAAATATCAGGTAGGACAGGGTCATAATCAGGATATCTACCTTGCAATTGATACTTCATCAAAATCCCCATAAATATTTCGGTTTCATTATCAAATACCAAATCTGTTTTTTCTGATAAATAAATCAAGTTGTGAGACCTAGGGGCTACTTCTCCAGAAGTCTTAACAACATGGGCTTTAATAGCTTTCTCAATTACTAAATGACAGAAAAACAATCCATGTAAAATTCTTTTTTCTCGAATTAGCAATTCAGCTGTCAATAAATCATCATCAGCTCCCTTTATCCAATACTCAATTTGCTTATTTATATTAATCATTTTTAAGTGTCTAAAAACTCAAAGTTACAAAAAACAATCAATGAACCGATTCAATATCATAATCTTTCAATGTCAGTACAGCGGTTCGTGAAATTGCACACAACGTTTCGGTGGTATGTGCTGTAGCGGATTTTTATGCACTTCACTTTCCGCCGAAACATGGCTAAAGGTATGAAATAATGCCGAAACTACAAACCCGCTGTATCATACTATGGCATATACTATCCTGTTGAACTTTGAAGCTATTTTCCGAAATCCTTAAATCCTTTGAGAGGGGAATCTTAGGTTCTGTAAACAAATGAGTATATATAATGGTACTTGATCACACTAAACATGAGCGATAAAAGTGGTCTCCTCATTCATTGTCTGAATCAGGATTAACAGGATTAAAGGATTGACATGAATTTTTGCTTGTTCAGTATTGTGCAAGCCACGCCTTCAAGGTGTATTGCAGCAGAATGACTAATCATACTATGACTACTTGCAGCAGATGTACGAATCACTTAGCAGCTTGGAGTCATAGTATGATTAAAACACTACCCATGGTAAGTCCCTGCTCTCCGGCCGGGATTAGGTTCAACCGAGGCTTTCCCGCCACTGCGGGACAGGCTTTCTTGGCACAGGTCTGTAAAGACGATTGGTCACTGCCATAGTGCCGAATGAAGCCCATTTTATTAGCGGCTGGGGTTTATTGTTGGTTTAAAAATATGATTTCTTCTAGTGTTCCACAATATTGATTTAAATGTCCTTTATCTTTACTATTAAAGGTCCCAATGATGCTTATTCTTTTCCCATTTAAACATTCCAATTTCTTTAAATCAATATTATTTTGTAATTCAAGCCAAATTGCTTTTTCTTTTTTATCTCTAAACTTATCCCATCTATTTTGATATAGACTTACATTTTCAAATTCATAATTCAATATTCCAGAAATATTAATTTGTAATTTATTAAATTTTTCTGGAAGTCTTATTATATTAATGAAACGTGTCTCTTCAACTCTTGCAAATTTACTCTTACTAGAAAAATTATCTTCTTTACTACAAGAAAATAGAATAAAGACTACTATCAGTATAAAATGCTTGTTCATTGTTTTTACCCTTCTGACTAACGTTTTGTATCTTGTTGAATATCAATTAATTATAATTATCGATTAAGAGACCATTCCACTTGCCAGTCCAATGACTTCGGGAGCCAATGCCCCGGTATAGGGAGGATTGGTGGTAACGGTCAAGTGTATGAGCAGTAGCGGGTTTTGTACGCTTACTGTTCAGTTTAGCACAAAGATAGCTAAAAGGCAAAAACTTTGGTTTTGGCACTTTCCCCGCTATTGCTTATACACATTGTTAGGTGCTGGCATTTTTACACGAATTTCATTGGATATTTCGTCTTTATCTGTCCTTTTGCAATCTTTTTAAGTTTGGATTCCATCAGCCTTCTGGTCAATGGTTTTAGATAGTCAAGATACAAAATTCCTTCTGTGTGGTCGTATTCGTGCTGTATCATTCTTGCGGTCGTTCCGCTAAATGTCTTTGTTTGAAAGTCAAAATCTTTGTTGTAATATTCTATGCTAATCGTCCAAGGTCTTTTTACTTTTTGCGATAAATTTGGGATACTTAAACAGCCTTCTTCGTCTTCCCAAAGCTCTGCGGAACGTTCAATGATTTTTGCGTTGATAAAAGTTTCCATTATTCCTTTGTCGTCTTTGTCAAAATAGATTTCCCTGTCCGCTTCGTCAAGATTTTCAAAAGTTGTTTTACTGTCCACTACAAAAAGTCTTATCGGAAGTCCGATTTGTGGCGAAGCCAATCCGCAACCATTGGCGTTTTTCATTGTTTCCCACATATCGGCTATTAGCTTGTTCAACTCGGGATAATTCTTTTCGATGTCGTTGCACTTTTGTTTTAAAATGCTGTGTCCGTATGCTAAAATAGGTCGTTTCATTCCTTTGCTTTTTATCGCAAAGTTCCAAAGAATGAACAAGGTTGGCAATGAACCTATGTTAAGTAATCTGTCTGCGAATACGGCTCAAGCCCTGTGGCGTTATTCCGATGTAGGAAGCCACGTATTTTAGCGGAATGAATTTTAAAATGTCGGGCTGTTCGCTGAACAGTCTTAAATAACGCTCTTTCGCATTGTATTTAAGCAAGGACAGTTCACGTTTGCTTTTAGCCAAAAACAATTTTTCGGAAGCGAAGCGTCCTAAATAATTCCCAACTTTGGTTTGGGCATACACTTTTTGCAAATCGTCAAAGGAAATTTGCCAAACAACGGTTTCCGTCAATGCCTGTAATTCGTATTCGGACGGTGTTTGCGTGAGAAAAGAGTCGTAAGCACAGGTAAATTCTTTGTCGAAACTGAAATTAAAAGTCAGTTCGTTTTCTTCATCGGGAATGTAAAACCGAACGATGCCCGTTTCAACGAATGAAAGGTAATTTTCCGTTTCGCCCTGCCGTGTGATGATTTGGTTTTTGGCAAACACTTTTCTGTCAAAATGTGAAGCTATAAATTCCCATTCCGATTCTTGTAGCTTTACGATTCTTTCATAGTATTCTCTTATGTGTCCCATTTTTGACGGTTTTTTGTCCTGCTTGCACCTAACGGTGGCGGTATGAAACGGTTGGGTTTTCGGAGTGCGTTCGTATCCACCGAGAAAAAAGTTGATGCGGGAATAAATGCCCCGCAAACCACTGAACCCCAACTGTTTTATGACCGCGTGTTATAGGGCGTTTATTCATTATCAATTCTTTTTCTTAAATCTTCAATAAACATAGATGGGTTTTTTCCTTTCAGTAATCCATCTAATACAAATGTATCTAAAAGTCCGAGTCCTAATTCAGCAGCTTTACCTGCGGCGGCACCAACGGCAGCTCCTGTTGGCCCTGCTAAAGCTGCCCCTAAAAGAGAACCAACTCCAAACATTCCAAGATTCTTGATAAACTTTCCAGAATTACTTTCAAAAAACTTGGTCGAACCTTTAATCTGATTTATATATTCTTTAGATATTTCTTCAGCATTAACATTTTCGCTAACATTATTTATCCACTTTCTATAATACTTAGCATTTGATAAATGACGAATCTTAAAAACATCATCAAATTGCAATCTCTCACTCAGAAATAGCTTTTTTAAATCAGGGAGGTTTTCACATTTAAATATGGAAGATGTATTTTCTGAGACATTATAAGCATTACCGATATTTTCAAGGTTTTTAGTACATATCTGATACGGCTCATAATTTTCATATGCTTTTAGATTATACTTTGAAATCAAGGCTGTCTCTAAAACCTTATGTCCTAGTGACAATAATTGTTGTCTTTGTTCAAAATCAAGTTGATTAGATTCTTTCTCAAACGGTAAACCTAGATTCGCTAAATTGTTATTCTCATAAGCGTCAATCACAAACTTGGCTGAATCTGTCGAATACTCCATTCCTTGCGGAACAACAAAGCTTTTCAATACTCTCCGAGTGAATATTCTCCGCCTATCTCTATGAATATTAAATCCAGAAATTGATTTTATAATATTCTTCTCAGGGTCTATATCATCCTCTCCAAGTGCTCCTGCAACAATTGGAGGCTGTCCATATAAAGTTGACCTATCAAATGTACCATCATCTTTTTTTCGACCTGCTCCAGAAACAATCACAGGTGTCCAAAGCAGAAGTCTTATGTAATCATTATCAAATAGTTTCTCAACAGTATTAAGACCAAGCTTATTGATAAGAAATACTAAAGCAAAATTAACTCGATTTGTAGCTATTGTAATCTTGTCGAATAACAAAAGTTGCTCGAAAAGACTAGAAAGAACTTCATCTTCCTGTTCTTTTGTCAATCGAGAAAAATCAAATGCAGAGGGATTCCCTATTTTAGTATTTAAAATCTCATTATTCATTTCATGTCATTAATGTACTGTGTGCTGAAATGCCCTATAACGTTTCGCGGCTTGGCGAAGGTGGCGATTTTACCACAAATGTTCATACGAAGCACACTCTTCAAATTTACGATAAACTGTCATACGAAGAACTGAACCGCCACTTTTGCCAAACCGCTGTTAGTGGCTGGGCTTCTTTGTTTTTCGTCTGTTAGCAACATTTTTTGTCCTGCTGAATTGGTGGACAAGCAACACTTCCGTAACTACAATAAACACAGCAGTCGCCTTGTTTTGGTTTTAGAACTTGTTTACATTTTTCACATTCGTAAAAATATTGACAAGCGTCTGTCGGCATTGTTTCTTCTTTCTTGTGTCCGCAGTTGGGACAAGTTATTGTTGATTGTAATTTGATTTCCATTTTAATTTTCTTTTTTGTCAGCTACAGAATATCCTGTTGAGTTTATTGCTTTTTCGATTTCAGAAATGTTTGTTTTTGAGTTGTCAAATTCTACGATTGCATTTCCATTTTCGTAAGATGCGTTTGAACTTATTATTCCTGTCAATTTATTTACTTCGTGATTTACGTGTTCGCCACAACTTTCACAAGTCATACCGCTAATCGTAAATTCTACTTTTTTAATATTGGATTTGTCCACTACTATGATTTGCTTTTCAGCCTTTGAGTAAAAAACACTTGAATAGTATGGAAATGCAAGCATAACGATGGCAAATCCCGTTACTATTCCTAAAAACATTTTTGACTGAATGAATTTTGGTTTTTCTTCTGTCTCACAGTTGCAGTCAATTTGCTTTTTTGGTTTCAACTTTTGATACCAAGCAAAAACAAGCACTAAAATTGTCATTCCGATAAAATACGGACGGAAAGGTTCAAGCCAAGAAAAAGTTGAGGCAAGTCCGCTTGTTCCTGCAATGAGAGCCAAAACAGGTGTAATGCAACACAATGAAGCTGCAATTGCTGTTAAAAGTCCTGCTCCAATTAGTTTGTTGTCTGTTTTCATAATGTTTCCAAAATTTTGTTTTCGTCAAGTATTTTGAAAAACGGTTTCAGCATTTTTTCATACTCTTTTGTTAATGAGTAAAAAATGGTTTGAGCTTCTCTTTCTGTTTCAATGAGTTTTCTGTCTTTGAGTTTTCGCAAGTGTTGTGAAACCGCTGAAATTGTCATACCAAGAATATCGCTTATATCACAAACACAAAGTCGTTTTTCTTCATAGATCAGAAAGAGAATTTTCAGTCTTACGTTGTTTCCTGCCAATTCAAGTCCGTTTGATAAATAGTCAAATGAGCCGTTGAGTTCTGAAACTCTGTCTTTACAGCGATTTATTTGTTTAATGTCCGCTTGTTGTCGTATGCAAGAATTGTTGTCCATAGTACAAAGGTAGTCAATTTGCTTATTTAAGCAACTACTAAAATACGAAACATCAAAAAGAACCCGATTTGTCTGTCGGGTTGTGTCGTCATAGCCTTGCCACTAACGGTGGC
>JAEWLI010000067.1 GCA_023393375.1 Bacteroidota bacterium | reverse complement strand
GTTCAATGGGAGGCATCCTAATTTCCAGGTCTTCAAGAAACCCCTCTACTTTTGAAGAATACGGCAATGCGACAAAAGGGATTTTCTGTAAAGCAGCAAAAATTAAAAAATGAAGCCGCATACCCACAGCAAAATCCAATTTACTCATAATTGAAAGCATTTGTCCGGGACTGTAGTCACCTTTAAGCACCCATGCGTTCTGAGGTTTTAACATTTTTGATAATACTGCATGTGAATGCTGTAAATCCATTTTGTTGTGCTCCATAGGAATAAAAATCACATCGGCATTCAGTCTATCCACAATAAAATCTGCGGCATTTGCTAAAAGCGCATGATATTTTTTCTGATCAAGATCAGGCGCAGCTGCACCTGGTTCTCTGACTGACATACCTACCAGCTTTTTTTGTTTATCCAACTGTTCACGCACCAGCACTTCTTCAGGCAAAGGTTCTGGTGTCATTAAAAGAGCAGGATCTGCCGTTACTATAATTTCTTTGGTTACTCCAATGCTCTCCAAAAGTCTCTGAGCACCCCGTTCACGAACAGTAATGATATTCACATTATTCAGTGTTTTTTTTACGAGACTCTGTACACTAGGATCTGTCAAAGGGCCTGCGCTAATAGCATATACCATTACAGGCACATCATTTTCTTTGGCAATCGAAACTTCCCTTAAATAAGTTTTTGCATGAGCATCATACAATATTCCGCCTCCTCCAAGTATTAAAAGATCCAGCTTTGTAATCACGTCCTTTACTTCTTTAACCGTCATTTCCCTCACTTCAATCGCATGGTCGACCGAATGTCTCTTGAGGGTATCATCAGGATTTCTTGTAAAAACGGTGATGTCTAAAGGAATGGAGGAATCTCTTAATTGTGAGACGATACTTTGTAGAATGGCTTCATCACCTAAATTCATGCCACCATACGATCCTGATATTGCAATTTTTATCTTTCTGCTCATACTGATTATACCTTGTTTTTATATAACAGATATCGGCACAATTGTTATTTGGTAAATTAGGAAGAAGTAAATCAGATATGGGTATATAGCGGATCCAATAGTGAATTGTTCCCAATGTTATATCATAAGGATTCCTTTTTTATAAAACCTCCGTGTAAGGCAAAACTCAAAAATCTGTAAATGAAAATGAGATGAGATTGGCACCCATACGTAATGCCTGTTGCCTTATCTCCTCTGGGTTATCATAAACACTCCTATCTTCCCAACCATTACCCAGATCAGATTCATATGAATAAAAGCAGACAAGTCTTCCATTATATATCAGTCCAAAACCCTGTGATGGTTTGCCATCATGCTCATGAATTTTTGGCAATCCATCAGGAAATTTAAATTTTTGATGATAAACAGGATGGTTAAATGGCAATTCCACAAACTCCAATTCTGGGAAAACTTTTTTCATTTCTGATCTTACAAAAGGGTCCAATCCATAATTATCATCAATATGCAGAAATCCCCCTGAAATCAGGTAATTTCTTAAATTTTCAGCTTCCTGATCAGTAAAATGAACATTCCCATGACCGGTCATATAGATGAAAGGGTACATAAAAATATCCGGACTTCCCACCTCAACTGCGTCTTCTTGAGAGGATAAACGCATGTTCAGTTGTTGATTACAAAATTGGATCAGATTGGGAAGGGCAGTTTTGTTGGCATACCAATCCCCGCCCCCATTGTATTTTAGTTTACCGATTTTTAATTCACTTTGAGCAAAACCAATGTGAAATAACCCCGATATCAACAATAAAAGTAATATTTCCCTTTTCATAATCAATAAACGCCTGATATCCGCAATATTTTATATTTTCTGAAAAGATCTTAAGGATTATTGAGGTAAATCTATTCCTTTATAGGTTGTCACCTGTAAAGGTGGTAAGGATGCACTAAATTTATTATTGATCACTTTAATCACTTCATTGGCCAAAAGGGCATTGCCTCGCGGGGTTAAATGTGCACCATCCAAAGAAAAGACACCCCCATTAATAAAAGTAGCGTTAACCGGCGCGCCATTGACCAACATACCCTGAGCTATCTTTTGTATCAATTCATTTGTTTCAACTACGGCTACATTAGCACTTTCGTAACTTCTAATAATTGTATTGTAGGCTGAAATCCTGGAATGGATGCTATCGATTTCTGCTTTGGTAAGTGCATATTGATCTGGAATCGCAACCGCAGTACCCCAGCCTTTACTTATCAAATTTTCTCTTGGTATATTGAGCAATAAATGACCTTCCTTTAATTGACTAATTTTCCCAGGGTCGGGAAAAGGTATTGACTTATCAACAACTACAGGGTAGTTTAATCCAACTGAAAATTCTATCCGGTTGATTTTTTTATCCTCCGGCACCTGGCTATTATACAGATCTACGCCTTCATTATAATCAGCATAACCAGCATTTAGCTGATCTGCATCTTCTTGATTGGTGATTGGGATCAGTGTTTTTGGTATGGTGGTAAATAATGGGGAAACTAATATATCTGGAATCGTAAGAACCACTCCTTTTGCCTCACCGAAAGCAGCCATCATATCTGAAAACCGGGCAGAAAATTCTTCTACCGGAGTTAAAACATATATTCCAGTACCTGGCTCTCCATCAGGTGCAGCGAAGTTCAGGATATCATTGTTTCCCAACCAGCAGGTGAAGAAGGTAGCCTCCTGTTCTTCTATTACCTGAGTATATGTTTTCATTAATTCCTGGTCTGCCAATAATCTTCCGAGATATGGATTAACAGTAGCGTAACCCGGTGTAGCCACATCCTTGGCCCGTAATCCAGGTATACCGAAATTATTAATCGACCCTTCAACTTTACTGAAAGCATTGGGATTGGCTAAAACACTATCAATTACCGGAGTCAAACCAGTGGAATCATTGAATATCAGACCCTTCAAGGAAAGATACCCACTTCCACTTCCTTCCATAATGGGTTGATTGAAATCACCGCCGCCTACAGATTTCATTTGTTCTGCCAAAAGATTTGGGAATGATGTCAATTGTGATTCTTCATATAGCCCACGATTGGCATAACCGGCGGTAAGAGAATTTCCCACAGCAATATAATTGGAAAAGTCGGCAGTTCCAGAAGAAATCTCATTTGGTACTTCTATTTCGGGATCACATCCTACAAATATGACACAGACGAACAACAACAAGTATTTTAATTCTTTCATAATTCTCCTTTAATTAAAAATTGTAAGAAATAGAAACACCCGGTATAAATGCATTTAATTGGTAGGTGCCTGGCAAAACATCTTGCCGACCCCGTGAAGGGTTTATGGTTCCAGCGACTATAGCATCTTCAGTGGTTTGTCTTCTTTCCATTCCATTGATAAATAAAAATGAGGCATCTAAGTTTAGCCGGTCAGATAATTTATAACTCACACCGGCTGTCAAGCCAATTCTGCTGGCATCAGGAGTTTCTGGTGTCATATAACCTTCTTTTACCGGCGTTTGATCATAATACCCTCCCACCCTTAATGTAAGCTTATCAGTAGTCTTAAATTCAGCACCTAATTTAAAAACCCATGAGTCTTTATACTGGCGTGGGGAGTTAATATCGGCAAGCATATTGGTATTCTCTTTAAAATCAAAGGACAAAGTATCATAAGCAGACCATCCTACCCAATTAGCTTCTGTTGAAAGGCTTAACTTTTCAGAAACTGCATAAGTCAATCCTATACTAAAGTTTGCAGGGAGAGGCAATTCCGCATCAAAAGTGTTGCCTGCGGGGAATAATGTAGAAAGACCCGAAGGAACAGAAAATGTAGCATCGCCATCATTTACTTTCATATTTACCTTCGATCGATAGTTCAGCCCTAAATTCAATTTTGATGACAATTTCATAAACACTCCAAGATTGTAACCTACACCACTGGCACCACCATTCAGTTCCACAGAAGGGTCAATAACACTTGAACTTATTGGTAAACCTCTCTGTAGATTTACATTTCCTATAGCATATACAAAACCACCGCCTACACTTATCGTTTCATTGAGCTGATAAGCCACTGTAGGTTGGAAAAAGATTGTTTTTAATGAAATCCTTCTTAATAAATATTGCCCCATCCATTCGTTACCCCAATCCACACCACTTCCATACGGTGTATATATGCCAAGCCCCACTTTCCATGGTTGATCCTCAGGGCCCCAAACCCCGTAAACATGAAAAGGTGTACCGGCAGGATTGTTAGAAGATACTTTGTATAGACTTCCATCCACTTCACTGTCCCAATAGGTATTTCCGGCGAAAATCAGATTGCCACCAATTATCAAATTATTATGGCGCATAAAACCCAGGCTTCCGGGATTAAAAAATATACTGGAAGCATCGGGAAATAAACTAACGCCAATATTTCCGTTTCCCGTTTGACGATTGCCCTGCAACAACACTTGATAACCACTTGCAACAACTAAAGTGTGGGACAGGATAAACATAACACAAATGAGAATTGTAGTTCTTTTTTTCATAAAAAAATAGGGTTAAAAATAAAAATCTTTCACGCCAATATGCTAAGTTTCCATATGCCCACAAAAAATTAAAGGCATTGAATCCCAGCTTTTGCAATATTATTAATTTAGGGCATTATATTGGTGCAATATGAAAAGAAAATGCAAAAAATATTTTTTTAACAACCGATCACAAGTTTCCTTATAACTCAGATCCGGCTTCCTTTCGTACATGCTCAGCAAGCCGGTCACACAAATCATTGATCTCTTTACTCATAAATTCATCCCCCGTAGCACTGAGGATCGTCTGGCCGAAGCCCCCAATACTGTCTATGACATATCTTTTCATTTCATCCACTGACATTTCTTTTGTCCATAAGTCAATGCGGAGGGTATTTTTTTGTTGATGATCCCACAATGAAATACCCATGGCATTTGCTGGTTCAGGTTTATCTGAATTCATATCAGATGCCTGCCAATGGATATTTTCAGGTACATTTTCTTTATCAAGATCAATAAAAAAATTAATGGTGGTCTTCTTCATTTAAAAACATTTTTTACAAGTATACGGATTTCTCAAAACAGAAAAAATCGTATGTTATTTCAACATATTTTTAAATTCCTGATAACTATCTGGATCATATGGTGAAA